>JBJTUO010000045.1:0-19234 GCA_046080785.1 Leptolyngbyaceae cyanobacterium
TTAAACAAACTCATTTAGTACTCCTTCCCAATTAAGGTGTAAGTTTTTGAGCCTTTGCAGACAAAAGTAACCTTGATCAAACACAACAAGCTTTTTTATAAAATCTCTAATTTAGTTTAGGAGGACATGACAAAGCTTGAAAAGTGATTATTGATACAGATTGATGGATTTAATTAAGACTTAACAAGAACAAATTTAATCACCCTGTTTGGAGCGAGATAACTATTATTTAGACTGATCTTCCCTCCCCAACTCTGCCTATGATCCCCGATTTGGGTGTTTAGCCAGAGCGTTGTCTGTATAAACAGACTAAACGGGGAGTTAGGCTGAAATTGTTCTGCATATACACCTGAAATGGGGAGTTATGCAGATTAAAGTCTGCCTATCTCACCGAAACAGGGAGTTATACAGATCTCGATCTGCATAAATACCCTAAATTGGGTAGTTAGCCTGATCTTAATCTGCATAATATCCCTGTGAAGGGGATTATACAGACTGCTTCAACAAATCTTTATTGCTACTACGGAGATGCGACCGTATGATTTAGTACATTAGATCTACCCAAAGCATCCCTGCTTCCCAAACTATGGAAACTCGCCCTAAGAAACTGCTCGATCAGGTCCGAGAGACTATCCGGTTAAGGCATTATTCCTACCGCACAGAACAAAGCTATGTAGCCTGGATTCGCCGCTATATCCTCTTCCACCACAAGCGGCATCCCAAAGAGATGGGCTGTGCAGAGATTGAATCCTTTTTGACGCATCTGGCCGTGCAGGAGCAGGTGTCGGCCTCCACCCAAAATCAAGCGCTCTCTGCCTTGCTATTTTTGTATCGGAATGTTTTACATCAAGAACTGGATCGCTCGATCGATGCGGTGCGCGCTAAGCGATCTCAATATCTACCGACAGTTCTAACCAAGGAGGAAGTTCAGGCAGTTCTCCAACACCTGTCCGGGGTCCATGGTTTAGTGATTCGGATGCTTTATGGCAGTGGCTTGCGGTTAAATGAAGGATTGCGGTTGCGGGTCAAAGATGTCGATTTTGCTCAACGCCAGATCATTGTGCGGGATGCCAAGGGCAATGAGAGCCGGGTCACGATGTTGCCGATGAGTCTGATCGACCCTCTACAAACTCACTTACAGCGTGTCAGGCGACTGCATCAGCGGGATTTAGAACTGGCATATGGTTCAGTTTATTTACCGTTTGCTCTGGAGCGTAAATACCCTCATGCAGATCGGGCCTGGATCTGGCAATTTGTGTTTCCTTCTCCCGGTCGTTCTCGTGATCCCCGTACTGGGATCATTCGTCGGCATTATCTCCATGAGACAGGAGTGCAACGGGCTGTGAAACAAGCAGCTTATGCAGCTAAAATCGATAAACGGGTTGGGTGTCATACGTTTCGCCATAGTTTTGCCACTCATCTGCTGGAGGATGGCTATGACATCCGTACCGTACAAGAGTTGTTGGGTCACAAGGATGTCAAGACAACCATGATCTACACTCACGTATTGAATCGAGGAGGGCGCGGGGTACGGAGTCCCCTGGATCTGGGGTGAGCCAGACCATCAAAAGCGGCACCGCGTCAGGCCGTGACGCTTTGTTTCAGGCGATTGACCCCATTCATGGGCAATAGACGTTCATGCAACACGGCATGCTTACCATTGCCGTTGGTAGACCCATTGCTTACCGCTACTGATGCCCGATCAACCACAGGCGCAGCAGCAGTAGGCTCAAGGTTCAACGTCGATCGACTTCTGGAGCGTTTCCGGTTAGAGCCACCCGCTTTGTCATACTCAATACTGTTTTTGCCGTAGCGAATTCCCACACCCCGTAGCATCCGATCTGACAGGTCGGCCAGATCGGTTTCCAGTTACCCTAGGTGTTTACGCGACAATAGCAGCACGTTATGAGCTTGCAACGCTTCACGAGTTTTATCCACCAACTGGTTGTAGGTTTCCAGGGTGAGACCAAACCCCAGATTGAGATGTTCATCCACTGATTCGAGCTGGGCCAAACGACGCTGGGCTTTGTCTCAAGTGGCAGAGCCACGGGTACGATCGGTCAAAAGCTTTATTGGCTATCTCAAAAGACTTATTGACAGGCAACTTTCATCGATCGCTTCTCTATTTTCAAGCGATCGATCGAGCAACTTTAACTATCGCCTGATCCAAAGCAGATGATCAGACATTGAAAGCCACAAAGCGTACTACAAAATAGCAAAAAACACTACACTTGCTCAAAACGTACTACACTTTGCTCCAAATGATGCTACAAAAGCTGCAATTGATGCGACAAAAGCTGCAAATATACTGCAGTTTGCTATAAGTGGATAGACACAATTAAATACACCCCCTATAGTCCCCCTTACAAGGGGGACGGCGATAGCAGGGGGCCCAGACGGTAATTTTTCATGTTCAGGTACTTAACGGAGCCCTTAAAAGCAGCAAATGAGGCTACAAAAGCAGCAATTGATACTGCAATTGCTCAAAGCGCACTACACTTTACTGCAATGGAGTGTTGAAAAGCAGCAAATGGGATTACAACAAAGATTAGGCATTTTTCTTGTAAAATTGGCTCTATGCAGCGATCGAATATCCCCGCACTATAAGCTTGACTTTATCCAAATGCCAAAACCTTTACATGGCGCTGGCTCTGACAAATCAGATTTGCTTTAGACGTTTCAGCATGTCGGTCAAACATGGCATATCTGAAAAAGTTTGGCTTCCTAGCTGAGATCCAGGTACTGCCAGAAATGGCACCCACTTCAAATGGCCAAAATTCAAATGGCCAAAATCAAACTAAGGGTGAGGCTGGGCGTAAATAAAGGCGATCGCACTTTTCCAGGCAACGGTTTGATTTAGCCTCCGTTCGAGCACCTGGCGCAATTGTTGAATTGTTGTGATGGGTAAGGTTTTTGCTAACCGATCAGCGTAGGACAACTGGGCAGAATCGGATTTTCTAAACCAGCGGTCGAGAAGGGCTGGGGTCACAACAATTTTTGTGGCGGTGAATTCAACCTGGATCTCAACCTGGAAGTGAGCGGCCTCAAACATCTGGCAAATTGCTGCACTATTCCAGTTCCCGATTGGATCATTTGGGTCATGATAAATTTCTTCTTCTGCCTGTTGCCACTGCCTCAGGAGGTCAGGCTTAAGCCAGGTAGGCTCGACCAGTTGATAGAGTCGTTGCCCCTGGCAAGGTAGGGTCTCTGCCAGGGCGATCGTGCCCATCGGTTGCAGCCAGGGCAGCAAGGGGTAAACCACCCTTGCTTTATCGAGTTCTCTCAGTAAGGCGTTGCGACCAATAATGGCATCAAATCGCAGGTCTGGATTGAAGCTTTGCAGGTGCTGGGGCAGCAGCAATAGAGAACTTTGCAGAATCATGGGACGGCTGAGTTCTGGCAGCGCAGATGCCTGCTCACCCAGGGCAACCCCTTCCGGTTCTGTTTGAACGCAGGCATAAACCCCTCCTTCCGGCACCCGTCGCACTGCTTCCCAGGTCAACAAACCGCTGCCCGCTGCCAGATCTAAAATTACATGATGCCGCTGTAAGGCTAGGTGCTGAAACAGGCGATCGCGAAGCAGACCCAACTGTTCTCCTGCCTGACTCAGGGTTCGTTGCAGCCAGCGGTTTTGGGCAGAGTCATTGCTGCCAGCAGTTAAGGCTTCTGGCAAGGCGATGCCGTCACCTTCTACCAGGGCTGCCAATTGGGCCTCTCGTTGTTGGGCGACTTTGGTTTGAATCTGAGCTTCAAATCCCTGGTTTGAAGGGTGATAAAATACCTGCCCTTGCAAACTGGGGGGTAAATACTGTTGAGCGACCCAGTGGTCTCGGTAGGCATGGGGGTAGAGGTAGCCTTTACCATGACCAAAGCCTTTTTGATCGCGGCTGGGGTCTCTCAGGTGGGTGGGGACTTCTGCTGCTCGCTCCTGCTCGATCGTTGCCAATGCATCAAAAAAGGCCATCACGCTATTAGATTTGGCACAGGTCGCCAGATACAGCGTAGCCTGGGCCAGGGGATAGCGGCCTTCCGGCATCCCTACAGAGTCAAAGGCCGCGGCACAGGCATGCACAACCACCACGGCATTGGGGTCTGCCATACCCACATCTTCACTGGCAAGAATCAAGAGTCGCCGCAAAATAAAGCGGGGGTCTTCTCCGGCGTATACCATGCGGGCTAACCAATAGAGGGCTGCATCCGGATCAGAGCCGCGCACACTTTTAATAAAGGCACTGATTGTATCAAAGTGGGCATCCCCTTCTTTGTCGTAAAGCACAGCCCGCTTTTGAATCGATTCTTCTGCAACTGCCAGGTTGATGTGAATCGTGCCATCCTGATCGGCTGGGGTTGTTTCTACGGCCAATTCCAGAGCATTTAACAGCGCACGGGCATCGCCGTTGGCGACGTTGACCAGGTGATTTACGGCCTTGTCCTCGATTTGGATCTTGAGCTGCCCATACCCCCGATCGGGATCGCGCAACGCCTGCCACAAAATATGCTGCAAATCTTCTGGATTCAGGGCCTTAAGCTGGAAGATGCGAGACCGGCTCACCAGGGCTTTGTTAACTTCAAAATAAGGGTTTTCGGTGGTTGCCCCAATCAAAATCACCGTGCCGTTTTCGACCCAGGGCAAGAGCGCATCCTGCTGGGCTTTATTAAAGCGATGCACCTCATCCACAAATAAGATCGTCGATTGGTTGAATTGCCCCCGGCGCTCCTGGGCCGTGGCGATCGCTTCTCGAATTTCTTTGACCCCTGCCAGCACGGCGTTAATGGCAATGAAATAGGCTGTGGTCGTGTTGGCGATGACGCGGGCCAGGGTCGTTTTCCCAGTGCCCGGTGGGCCATAGACAATCAGGGAACCTAGTTGATCAGCCTGAATCGCCCGTCGCAGTAGCCGTCCCGGCCCCAAAATCGCTTCTTGCCCGACAAATTCATCTAAAGTGCGGGGCCGCATCCGTGCTGCCAGAGGTGCTTCGGCTGCGATCGCGGTAAGCCGATGGTGTTCAAACAAATCCATAGGTCTAGGATACAGGCAGAGAGCAGGCAGGCAGGCAGCTTGATGCAGTCGATCAGTCAGGCAAATGCTGATTTCGTTTGCCGCTTTGATGACACGATACAATAGGTTGAGCAAACTTAATAGAATGAAACAGCTGCCAGGGCCAGTAGGAGAGAAAGGGATACATGGGCAAAGTTGTCGGCATTGACTTAGGGACAACCAACTCAGTCGTCGCTGTAATGGAAGGCGGGAAACCCGTTGTAATTGCGAATGCAGAAGGGATGCGGACAACCCCTTCTGTGATTGGCATGACCAAAGACGGTGAACGAGTCGTTGGTCAGATGGCACGTCGGCAGGCAATCTCTGACCCGCAAAATACATTTTTTGGGATTAAGCGCTACATGGGGCGGCGCTACAGTGAGTTAACCCCAGAAGCCAAGCGGGTTCCTTACACCCTGCGTAAAGACGAATATGGGAACGTCCGGATTAAGTGCCCCCGCTTAACACGGGACTTTGCCCCAGAAGAGCTGTCTGCCATGATCTTAAAAAAGCTGGTGGATGAAGCCAGTCGCTATCTGGGGGAGCCTGTGCGCGAAGCGGTGATCACGGTACCTGCTTATTTTAACGACTCCCAACGGCAGGCGACCCGTGATGCAGGCCGCATTGCTGGCTTGGAAGTAAAGCGTATTTTAAATGAGCCAACAGCAGCGTCGCTTGCCTATGGGTTAGACCGGCAAATTGCTCAAACCATCCTTGTTTTTGACCTGGGGGGAGGCACCTTTGATGTCTCTGTCTTAGATGTGGGGGATGGCGTATTTGAGGTGAAAGCCACCAGTGGCGACACTCAGTTAGGGGGCAACGACTTTGATAAAAGAATCGTAGACTGGCTGGCAGAACAATTTCTGGAGGCAGAAGGGGTGGATCTGCGCAACGATCGCCAATCTCTGCAACGCCTAAGTGAAGCGGCGGAAAAAGCCAAAATTGAGTTATCAGGCGTAACGGTTACCGAGATCAACTTGCCTTTTATTACCGCAACAGAAGATGGCCCCAAACACTTAGAAACTCGGCTAACCCGCTCCCAGTTTGAAGGCTTGTGTAGTGATCTGGTCTCCCGACTGCGTGGCCCAGTGAAACAGGTGGTTCGGGATGCGGGCATTTTTCCCAACCAAATTGATGAGGTGGTGCTGGTAGGTGGCTCAACCCGCATTCCCCTGGTACAGGAAATCGTGCGCAGTATGATTGGGCGGGAGCCCAACCAGAATGTAAACCCCGATGAAGTGGTGGCGATCGGGGCTGCGATTCAGGCAGGCATTCTGGCCGGAGAAATGAAGGATATTCTGCTGCTGGATGTGACCCCCCTCTCGATTGGGTTGGAAACCATCGGTGGTGTGATGAAAAAGTTGATTCCGCGCAACACCACCATTCCGGTGCGCCGCTCCGATATTTTTTCTACTGGAGAAGATAACCAGACCTTGGTGGAAGTCCACGTCCTCCAGGGCGAGCGGGAAATGGCGGCGGGTAATAAATCCTTGGGTCGATTTAAGTTAACGGGGATTCCCCCGGCACCGCGAGGCATTCCTCAGATTCAAGTCTCCTTCGACATTGACGCTAACGGCATTTTGCAGGTAGCGGCGATGGATCGCACCACGGGGCGGGAGCAGAGCATTACGATTCAGGGGGCCTCTACCCTGGCCGAAGAAGAAGTACAGCGGCTGATTCGGGAAGCAGAGGAATACGCTGAGCAAGATCGACAGAAAAAAGCCAGAGTGGAGAAACGCAACCGGGCAGAGGCGCTGACTTTCCAGGCAGAGCGCCAATTGCGGGAAGCAACCTTAGACTTTGGCATGCAATTTGTCAGCCCCTATCGCTCTCGGATTGAGGCTGCCATCCAGGCCCTGCGATCGGCCTTGAGTGAAAGTAACGACCGGGCCATTGATCGGGCCCAAACCGATTTGCAAGACTCTTTATATGAGTTAAATCGGGAGGTTTATCAGCGTAACAAAGAAGAAGAAGAAGAGGGGAGCCTGCTCAACGCCATCAAGAGCTTCTTCCTGGATGATGACGAAGATGAGTGGGACGACCGACGGGAGTACGGCAGCTCCTACCGGGATGACCCCCGCCCCGGCACCCGCGACTATGGCTACCCTGGTGGCCGCAGCCGGCAAGAGTATGGCTACAGCAACGAACGACGCTCTGACTGGCGAGACTATGACAATGGCGACTCCTGGGATCAGCCCCGATCCGATCGGCGTAGTGAGCAGCGAGATTATGGCCCTGGTGGTTCTTCCTGGGGGAGCTCCCGCGCTGAGAGCCGCGATAGCTATGACCGGGATAGATCTGGGCGAGAGAGTTACGGACGTGATAACTACAGGCGTGATAATTACGGACAAGACAATTACGGACAAGAAAGCTCCGGACGAGAGAATTACGGGCGTGACAATTACGAGCAAAGCCGTTCTAGTCGGGATAGCCGTAGTCGCTATGAGCCCGATCCCCCCCGGCTTCAGGGCTATGGTCGTGACAATCCGCCACAGGAAAGCTATAACCGGGAGGGCTATGACCGCAGCAGCTACGACCCAGATCGACCACGGCAAGCTAGGGAACGCGACAGTTCTGGCGATCGCCGCTGGGATGAGCGCACCCCCTACTCGCCTCGTTCCCCTAAAAATCAGGCAGACCGGGATCAGACCAATCGCCCCCCTTCTCGTCAAGCACGGGAACCTCGGCCAAATCTTTACCAGGACAACTGGGATGATGAAGATGATTGGCTCTAGTCTGGGGTTGAGTTCCTACGGCTGGGGCAGTGGGGTAGACTCAATCACTCCCCATCCGTGATCACCTGACTCGCACTTATAATTGAACTTCTATGCAAAATTTTCGGAATTACTATGCGATTTTGGGAGTTGCCCGTGATGCCAGCGTAGAAGAGATTAAACGCTCTTTTCGGCGGCTGGCCCGACAATATCATCCCGATTTGAATCCCGGCGATAAACAAGCAGAGGATAAATTTAAGGACCTCAACGAAGCCTATGAGGTTTTGTCTGACTCTTCCAAACGATCCCAATATGACCAGTTTGGTAAGTTCTGGCGGCAGCAGGGCTTCCAGGGCGGTTCAGGCACTCGTCCCGGCCGTGTCTGGAATGGCCGTGATCGGGGAACTGCCTCAGACATGGACTTTTCAGAGTTTCCAGATTTCAATAGCTTTGTTGATCAGTTGTTAAATCGGCGGACAGTCTCCGAAACCCCCGTAGGCTCAGGGGGAGGGCGGGAATACTACCGACCGGGGACTACCAAAAGCAGTTATACCGTGCCCAGAGCAACCCGCCGGGATGCGGAAGCCCGTCTCACCGTTCCCCTGGAAAAAGCCTATACGGGCGGGCGAGAGCGGATTCGTTTAGAAGATGGCCGGTCGCTGGAAGTCAATATGCCCCCAGGTATGGTTTCTGGCCAGCGGGTTCGCCTTAAGGGGCAGGGGGTTGCCGGAGGCGATCTCTATCTCAAGATTGATGTAGCCACCCACCCCTTCTTTCAGTTGGATGGCATCGACATTCTCTGCCAGTTGCCAATTACCCCCAGTGAGGCCGTTTTGGGTGGAGCAATCGAGGTGCCGACCCTGGATGGGCTGGTTAAGATGTCTATTCCAACAGGGGTGAGATCGGGGCAACGACTGCGGCTGGCCAACAAGGGGTATCCCGGTGTGGGTGGTCAGCGCGGCGATCAAATTGTAGATATTCAGATTGTCATACCAAAAGAGATCAGCCCCGAGGAGCAAGAACTATACGAAAAGTTGCGTCAAGTGGAAACCTTTAACCCCCGTGCTGATCTCCCGGTTTAACGAAGGAAATTTTCCAAAATTAACTGCACTCAAATAAGAACATCCAAGCTTTTGGCGTTATTTAGTAGAATGTGGGGAGTTAAAAGTCCGCGCTGAGGAGGAGTCGGTGGTGGATGAGCTACGAGTTGCTTTAGAACTGGCTACGGATGAAGAATTGCAGGATCTGACTGAGATCTTATTTCGTCCCAAGTTTAACCCCTTAGACTATGTAAATGCCCCTGACCCGGTTGAAATTCAAAGTCAGGGTCGAGATGCCTGGATCGAGGCGATCGAACGACGGTTTCGATTTTTAGCAGCGGATGGGATGACCGTTCTCAGCCGCAAAACCGATAACTTGAGCTATCGTCAAGTTTTGATTCGGGTGCTGCGCTATCTGAAGCTACCCTATCAAACTGCCCTCTCCACAATCGAGTTGGAGTCTGAGATCTTCCTCCATCTGTTGCGGCGAGCCTGCGACCAGTTGCCAGAATCAGAACGGGGTGCCTTAACGGTGCGGCTTCAACGATCGCTGACGAGGTCTCAACTGTTACCACACCTACCCTTAGCAGTGCAAAAAGACCCCCTACAACTTTTTCTTAAGGGGGGTGGGGCATTAACGGTGAGTTCGGTTGTGCGACCCTTGCTGCTGCGTCATATTGCGGGGCAATTTGCATTGCACTTTGCAGCCTATCAGACTGCCCGTGGTGCGATCGCTACGGCAGGAGGTGCGGCAGCTAACCAATTTAGCCAATATGTTTTAATGCAAACCGCCCGCCGGGGGATGGCCATGGCAAGTGCTCGCTATGCGGTTGTACGGGGTGTATTTGCAGTCCTGGGGCCCAGTTTATGGGTCTGGTTTTTCGCTGATTTAGGTTGGCGCTCCATCTCCACTAACTACGGTCGCATTATTCCTATCATTTTTGCCCTGGCTCAAATTCGTTTGACCAGGCAAGATTGTGCAGCGATGGCTTAATGCAGAGATTGTTACAGCAACTCAAGGGGGTGATCCAAGCCCATCCCGACCCCCAGTTACACCGGTTTTGGCAAGCGACCCAACTGGCGGTTTTATTATTGCCCATCAGTGGTTTCATTGCGGCGGTGACCGTTGCCCTATCCTCCCTGGTGCTCTGGATCCAACGATTTGATCAACTTGCTTCTCGGCGCCTCAATCAGGGCTTTGCTGTCCTATCGCTGTTGATGATTCTCAGTGCCCTGCTGGCCTATCATCAGGTTGACGCCCTGCTGGGGCTAGCAAACTTTCTGCCCTTTTTTATCGGGTTTGCTGCCCTCAGCGCATTAATTCAGGTTGCGGCCCAACTGCGTCATCTTGCCTGGCTTTTGATAATCGGCTCTGTTCCAGTCGTCGTGATTGGCATGGGGCAACAGTTTTTGGGTTGGGCTGGGCATGTGCAACTGCTGGGGCCAGTGGTTGACTTTACTATTGCTGCAACCGGTAATCCGCCTGGACGGATGGCTTCCACCTTCTTTTATGCAAATGTGCTGGCGACCTATTTGACCATCGTCTTTATTCTAAATTTGGGCCTCTGGATTGAATCAACCTTGACCATTGTCCCTAGTGAGACAGGAAGAAGGCACATTTACAGTCAAAAACAGCAAACTTTCCTGGCCGTCATGCTGTTGGCTAATGGCCTCGCCCTGGTGTTTACAAATTCCCGCAATGCTTGGGCGATCGCGGCCCTGGCCTGTCTGGCCTTTGCGATCTATCAGGGTTGGAGGGTTTTGTTGGTCGGGGTAGGGCTGATTGCTGGCAGTATTCTGGGGGCTGCCTTTGGGCCATCTCCATTGCGGGAAGGGCTACGCCGTATCGTGCCTGCTTTTTTTTGGGCCAGAGTCAATGATCAGATGTTTCCCGATCGGCCTGTGGCGCTTTTACGGCTGACCCAGTGGCAAACCGCCTGGTCTTTGAGTCAACAGCGGCCTGGCTTAGGCTGGGGTCTACGTAACTTCAGTCCTCTGTATGCTGAAAAAATGGGAGTCTTTGTTGGCCATCCCCATAACCTGATGCTGATGTTACTGGCAGAGATCGGCATACCCGCTACCACCCTATTTGTGGGATTGGTTGGTTGGGTCGTCTATCAAGGGTTACGGCTGATTTTAGACTGGCCTGGTATCCAAGCTGACACTACCCTTGCCCAAGCTGGAGCCCAGCCAATGGCAGCAGCCGATCGACTGGTTTATTTTAGTTTCTGGGTGGCATTTCTTAGCTGCTCAATTTTTTATCTGTTTGATGTGACGCTGTTTGATGTCCGGGTTAACCTGCTAGGCTGGCTGCTGCTGGCAGCGATCGGGGGGTTATCCAGTCAATCTTGCCCGCGCAGGGTTCATACTCAGGTTTGACTCAGTGCTCAATCTGAGTGGTGACTAGCGGTCTGTCAAGCCTGTTTTGAGGAGCGAAACTTCCTCAAAACACTTAATACATGGTCTTTGTAGATTTGAGGTACCCCTCAAACCTATTCTGGCGGGCTACTAGCTTTTTTTGTTACTGAAAGCCGTCCCTAGAGAGGATAAGCTGGTTAAAATATGAAAAAGTTAACATGGATGCACCGTTGCAAAACAGGATCTCAGCGTGACTCAAGACCGGGGAAGCCAATCATCTCAAGCAAATCAGGTATTGTATTCTAAAGCCCTTGCCTCCAGTTATTACACTTTGCTGGGGGTTCACCCCTCAGCTTCAGTGAGGGATGTGCGCAACGCCTACCGTGAGCTTAGTAAGTTGTATCACCCAGACACGACAGCCCTTCCCCCTGCCCTTGCCACAGCAAAATTTCAGGAATTGAATGAAGCCTACGCGACATTGAGCAATCCAGAAAGACGGCTGGCCTACGACCAAAAAATTGGCTATTCCCGCGTTGCCGTTGTGCAGCCGTTACCGGCCCTCAACCTATCCTCCAATCGGCTACGCCCAACGTCATCCTCGGCCTACCTCGATCCCACTGATCGCCCTCTCTCCCCAGGGGAGTTATTCGCTCTTTTCATTCTTGGCATTACGTTTGTGGCTTGTCTGGTTTTGGCGATCGCGGTAGGGCTGACCCGTAGCAACCATTCCCTGCTGCATCCTGAAACCGCCTCCCGCGCCCCTGAAATCCAGCAAATCGCGCCTGTTTTGCCTGCTCTAGCTAAGCAGCCCCTCCCGCGCCCCTCGTTACCTGGAAGCCCAAGCTTACCCGCTAAAGATCAGGTTCCCGTAAAAACTTTGATGCCTCCAACTTTGCCAGTAAGCCCTTCTCAACCGCTCCTTCCCTCCTCCTCCCATTCTGGATAAGTGTCATGGTTCTTCCTCCTGCTGATACCCCGCTTTACAATCATCCCCTACCTGATATCGAACAGTGGCTTAAAGAGCGGGGCTGTACCCGCAGTGAAAAAGACATTCATTGTTGGGAACTGGAACAACCAGACTGGAAAGCCGAAGTCTGCCTGGATACAGAGCAGTTGGTCATCCGCTATTTTGATTTTGGGGATGGCGATCGCACAGTGCAGCGATGTTTTAAGTACTCCCTTACCCGCCAGGATGTGGAAGACGCTATTTTGACGGGGCCTTAAGAAGGCTGAGAATGATGCTTCTGCAAAAAATCTAGAATCTCTTGATAAAAAGGTAGACCCTTATTTTGACTATCTGCAGCAGTAGCCAAAATACTCAGCATCTCGATCAGTGAGCCTCTCGTTTCTACAACAATCAGCTCATTAAAGGCCCGCCAGTTGTTTAGTTGCTGCCCCTGCACCAGCCCTTCAATATACTGCTGTCGGTTTTGGGTTGAAATAATCACAATCGGATAACCAGCCCTCAGTAGAATCAGGTTCATTAACAGGCGTCCCACCCGACCATTGCCGTCGCGAAAGGGATGAATGGAGACAAACCGATAATGGACTTCAGCGGCATAAAGGACAGGATGTAGAGTTTCAGCTACTTCTGAATTAAGCCAGACAATAAAGTCGGCCATCAGGTCTGATAGGAAGTAATGGGGAGGATAGATATAGCCAGTGCCTGCAGCCTGGACATCTAACCTTCGATAGTTACCCGCTTCCTCCGGGGCAATGGTTCGCAAGATCAGGCTATGAATTTGGCGAATTTCCCATTCACCGATCGGGGTTGCCTGCTGCCCCAGGGTTTCAATATAAGCGATTGCATCCCTGTGCCCAATCACTTCCAAATGCTCTTGTAGCGTTTTCCCTCCAACGGTGATGCCAGTTGTCAGAACCAGTTCCGTTTCGCTTTGAGTCAGGGTATTTCCTTCTAATGCATTGGAGTGATAGGTAAAGCGAACTGTATACCGTTGTCGTAATTCAGCCACAACTGCGGCAGGAAGGGGTCGAAACCCATCCAGCCAGGTTTTAAGCTGGTCAATCTGATTCAGTAGTGCAGAAGCAGACATCGGATAAGCCCCTAACCATTGCCAAAGCACCTCTTGCACCTGCCAAATGCGATAGTGCTTAAGATAAGCAATAAATTTGTCTTGCGCGGTCGGTAAAATTGGGAAATGGGGTGCTGTCATCCGACTTCCCCAGTCGTGAAGATTTTGTCTACAGCAATTTGCCAAAGCGGCGTTCCCGCTGCTGGAAAGCGCAGAGGGCGTGATGAAACTCCTCTCGATCGAAATCGGGCCACAGGGTTTCGGTTACATAAATTTCGGCGTAGGCCATTTGCCACAGTAAAAAGTTGCTGAGGCGTAACTCCCCACTGGTACGGATTAATAAATCGGGGTCGCAGATCCCCGTTGTGTAGAGATGGCGCTCAAATAGCCCCTCGTCAATTTCATCGGGCTGAATCAGACCGGTCTGAACCTGGGCCGCAATCTCCCGACAGGCATGGAGAATCTCTTGTCGACCGCCATAATTAGTAGCGACGGTGAACTGAATCCCCTGATTATCGCGGGTTGCTGCCACTGAACGCTCAATTTCTGTTTGCAACGATTGAGGGAGGGCATCCAGGTTTCCCACAAATCGGATGCGCACATTTTCTTCAATCATTTCTCGCAATTCTTGGCGTAATACCCGTTCAAACAGGGTCATCAAAAAATCAACTTCGTCTGTCGGGCGGCCCCAATTTTCTGTGGAAAAGGCGTAGGCAGTAAGCGCTCCAATGCCCCAATCTCGGCAGCATCGCAACAAATCTTTCAACACATCGACACCCCGTCGATGGCCTAAAATCCTGGGTAGACCCCGCTGTTTGGCCCACCGTCCATTGCCATCCATAATTACAGCGACATGACGGGGCAGGCGATCGCGAACCAAATCCGGCGGTAATGCTTGTAAAACAGAAGGCTTAGCGGTCATGGTTTCTCCAAAAACATAGGCAGAGCATCAGGTTGGCAATAAAACAAGGTTGGAACACCACTGAAACAGAGGTCAGTCATTAACATCACTACCGTTTTCTCTTAGAATGCCCAAATAAACGAGCTGACACTTGTTTTCCTTTGAGCCAAAGCTGCTGACCTAAGCTACGTAAGTTGGGTGCCACAGGCTCCCGATCAGCCCCTTGAGCAAAGCGCTCTTCTAACAGATCTTTTAGTTTACTGCTGGTAAGGGGGCGATTCAAAATTCCCCGTTCAGCTAAAGAAATAGATCCCGTTTCTTCAGAAACAACCACACACACACAATTCTCGACTTGCTCAGTAATTCCCATAGCAGCTCGATGGCGGGTTCCTAACTGGCGAGAGGCAGTGCGCTCAGATAAGGGTAAAATGACCCCCGCCGCCACAATCCGATTATCTCGAATCAACACTGCACCGTCATGAAGTAAGGTGGATGTCTGAAAAATTGTTTGAATTAACTCCTTTGAAACTTCTGCATTTAATTTAACTCCTGGGACAGAAAAATCCCGTTCATCGATCGGCATGCCTGTTTCTAGAATCAGCAATGCTCCAGTTCTATTCTGGGAGAGCTCCTTAACAGCATCCACAATCTCATCCGTGAGACTATCAGATTTAAGAGTGGTTCGGCGTGAAGATTGGAACAACTGCAGCAGATTACCCCGACCCAATTGTTCCAGAAACCGCCGAAACTCTGGCTGGAGAATAAAAGCCATGGCAACGGCAGAACCGATCACCAGCTTGTCTAAAACAAAGGTCATTAGTTTTAACTGTAGCCATCGACTGAAAGCCGCCGCCAGCATTAAAACGATAAACCCTCTTACCATCCATAAAGTGCGGCGCTCGGCAATAATCATCAGCATCGTATAGATCAGGACCAGTACCAGTGCGCCATCTAATAGAGGGCGCAGGCTTTGAAGGTAAAAGGCCACTGAGGATTGGATCCAACCAGGAGCCGTCAGCCAATGCTTCCATCGATCTCCCATGCGTTTGGATTAATCCTGTGGTCGCTACATTGAAGCTGTAGTCTATAGAGTAAGTAACTGTAGAGCACGAAACGTCCTGGATAGATTAATCAGCCAATATCAGGCGTTCTGGCAATCGGTCTTGCCGCATCAGATCTGCACAGGTTTCCCGTTGCAAAATCAGGTTTACTTCCCCCTTGTTCACTAAAACAGCAGCAGGGCGGGGGATCCGATTGTAGTTTGATGACATGCTGTAGTTATAGGCCCCTGTTGTCGGAATGACCAACACATCCCCCGGTTGAGTCACTGGCAGCAGGGCGTCTCGAATCAGTACATCTCCAGACTCGCAGTGCTTACCAGCGATCGTTACCTGCTCTGTAAAGGGTGCTGACATGCGATTAGCAATTAAAGCACGATACACCGATTGGTACGTAATCGGTCGGGGATTGTCAGACATTCCACCATCCACCGTGACATAGGTGCGAATCTCAGGCACAACTTTTTGGCTGCCCATCGTGTATGCCGTCACGCAGGCTGGCCCAATCAGCGATCGTCCTGGTTCACACAACAATTTGGGCAGTGCAATCTCTTGGCTTTTGCAGGCGGCGGTAACCGATGCAGCCACCACCTTAACCCAGGCATCAATACTGGGGGGATCATCTGATTCTGTATAGCGAATGCCTAACCCACCGCCAATATTCAGTTCTGAGATCGAGAGGCCGTAATGGGCGGCTTTACTTAACCATTGCACCATGACAGCCCCCAAATCATGATGGGGCTGGAGTTCAAAGATTTGAGAGCCAATATGGGCATGTAACCCAACACAATTTAACCCTGGACTCTGACTGATTAATTGAAAGACCTGATCCAGATCATTGGGGTCAAAACCAAACTTACTATCCAAATGCCCCGTGCGAATATACTCATGGGTGTGGCACTCAATCCCTGGTGTGAGACGAATTAGGATTCGGACAGGAGCTTGCGTGTCTGTTGTTAAATTGGCAGCCGTCTTTAATTCCAGCCAGTTATCAACAACCAGGTTGCACCCCGCGTTGATGGCATATTCCAGCTCTGCCTGAGATTTGTTGTTGCCGTGGAAGTAAAGTCGATCAGGCTTTACCCCCGCCTGCAGTGCGGTGTAAATTTCCCCCCCCGAAACCACATCAATGGCTAGCCCTTCGCTGGCCACGATGGCACAAATAGCCAGACAGTTCCAGGCTTTGGAGGCATATAAAACTAAAAAATCTCCTGAGTAATAACGGTCAAAGGCATCCCGATACTGGCGACAGGCGGAGCGTAGAGTTTCTTCGTCTAGAACATAGAGCGGTGAGCCAAATTTTTTCACTAAATCAGGGACATCACACCCACCAATTTCCAGGTGATCGGCGCTATTGCAGCGAGCTGTTAAGGGTAGTAGGTGTTGATTGGGTGAGCGGTTATCTGTCGCACCAGCGCAATCAGACAGATAGTAACGGCCAGTAAGTTGAGCTTCCGTAGTGGGAGTCGACACCATAATTTTAAGGATGGGGTTTGAAAGTGGCTTCAAATCAAGTTGAGCGAACCAGCTTGATGCTGTAGGAGCAGCAATCATCAGAATCACCCTTAAATCAGTTTACAATTTAGAGCTGTCCATCCAGAGGCAATTCTTACCCTTTTGTGCGCCCTTTTGACCTGCAACCCCTCACATCGACATGGTTAACTGCTGCTGTTGCCCTCGATCAAACTTGTTTTGGTGGCCTCTGGTCTTTAGCAGGCTACCAACGAGAGTTAGAGAGCCCTAACAGTACGTTCTGGATCTTGGTTGATCAAACCAATCCTGATTCCCAGAACCTGATGGGTTTAGGCTGTTATTGGTCTATTCTGGAAGAAGCTCATATTACGATCCTAGCCATTGATCCGATTTATCGTCGTCAAGGGTTCGGTCAATTCTTGCTGGTCACCCTTCTCGCCTCCGCCCATAAGGAAGGTTTAGAGCGATCGACGCTTGAAGTTAGAATTTCTAATCAATCAGCTTTGAATCTTTATCGAAAGGTCGGCTTTCGTGAAGCCGGGCGGAGAAAGCGGTACTACCAGGATACAGGGGAAGATGCGGCAGTACTTTGGTTGAGTGGGTTGGCGACAACAGAATTTGTTGAGCAATTGATGGGTTGGCAATCCTTGCTAGCAAATCATTTACAGAACCTGGGTTGGCGATCGGACTTTGATTGGAGTACTGGGTTTCTAGGGCCATTTCAGGGCAATTGTAGGCCTGCTTAACTGGGCAAAAACCAGAACGGAATTTTTGTCAAGATCAGTCAAGGTTCGGTGATTACGGATTGGGAACGGTCTGAATAAAGGCTGTCTCACTCTGTGGCTGTGCTAGAATCAGCAGTACCGGCACGCAGCAGGTGATAGGGACACGCCATGTTTGAACGCTTCACAGAAAAAGCAATCAAGGTGATTATGCTCGCTCAGGAGGAAGCTCGCCGCCTGGGGCATAACTTCGTGGGTACAGAACAAATCCTCTTGGGGTTAATTGGAGAAGGGACCGGCGTCGCCGCCAAAGTACTGAAATCAATGGGCATCAATTTAAAAGATGCTCGGATTGAAGTAGAGAAAATTATTGGCCGGGGGTCTGGCTTCGTTGCAGTAGAGATTCCGTTTACGCCCAGAGCGAAGCGGGTTTTAGAGCTCTCACTGGAGGAAGCCCGTCAACTGGGTCATAACTACATTGGAACAGAGCATCTTTTGTTGGGCCTGATCCGGGAAGGAGAGGGGGTCGCCGCTCGGGTTTTAGAGAACCTGGGGGTTGACCTCTCGAAAGTTAGAACTCAAGTCATTCGGATGCTGGGAGAAACAGCAGAGGTTACCTCTGGTGGTTCTCAAGGGCGGACTAAAACGCCTACTCTGGATGAGTTTGGATCTAACTTGACCCAAATGGCTGGGGAAGGCAAGCTAGATCCAGTTGTGGGCCGTCAAAAAGAAATTGAACGGGTGATCCAAATACTTGGTCGTCGCACAAAAAACAATCCAGTCTTGATCGGGGAGCCCGGTGTGGGTAAAACAGCGATCGCAGAAGGGCTAGCCCAACGCATCGCCAATGAAGATGTACCCGATATTTTGCAAGATAAGCGAGTTGTTACTCTCGATATTGGCCTGCTGGTGGCGGGTACCAAATACCGGGGTGAGTTTGAAGAACGGTTGAAAAAAATCATGGATGAGATCCGCTCAGCGGGTAATGTCATCCTGGTGATTGATGAAGTTCACACCCTGATTGGTGCGGGTGCCGCTGAAGGTGCCATCGACGCGGCAAATATCCTGAAGCCTGCTCTGGCTCGGGGTGAGTTGCAATGTGTTGGTGCGACCACCTTGGATGAGTACCGCAAACACATTGAGCGAGATGCGGCCCTGGAGCGACGGTTCCAGCCAGTCATGGTGGGTGAGCCAACCGTCGATGAAACGATCGAAATTCTACGCGGTCTGCGGGAACGATATGAGCAGCATCATAAGCTGAAAATTTCAGATGAAGCATTGCATGCTGCTGCGAAATTGTCTGATCGCTATATCTCTGACCGTTACCTGCCAGATAAAGCGATCGACTTGGTTGACGAGGCTGGTTCACGGGTACGCCTGATTAACTCCCAACTGCCGCCCGCTGCCAAAGAGTTGGATAGAGAACTGCGGCAGGTCTTGAAAGACAAAGACGATGCTGTGCGCTCCCAAAACTTCGATAAGGCTGGGGAACTGCGCGATCGGGAAATGGAGATTAAGGCTGAGATTCGGGCAATTGCTCAAACCAAGAAGGGAGAATCCCCCAATGGGGATGATCAACCTGTTGTTACTGAAGAGGATATTGCCCAAATCGTTGCCTCCTGGACGGGTGTCCCGGTGAATAAGCTGACCGAGTCTGAGTCTGAAAAGCTGCTGCACATGGAAGATACCCTGCATCAGCGGTTGATCGGGCAAGACGAAGCAGTGAAAGCGGTATCCCGAGCCATTCGGCGGGCGCGGGTAGGGCTAAAGAACCCCAACCGACCAATCGCCAGTTTTATCTTCTCTGGGCCAACTGGCGTGGGTAAGACTGAATTAACCAAAGCATTGGCTTCCTACTTCTTTGGTTCTGAAGATGCCATGATTCGACTGGATATGT
>JBJTUO010000046.1:0-16157 GCA_046080785.1 Leptolyngbyaceae cyanobacterium
CAGCAAATAAAAGCCCTAGGCAAATCCTATCCCACTAACCTCAACGATCAACAGTGGCAACTGCTGAA
Source organism: Leptolyngbyaceae cyanobacterium (assembly GCA_046080785.1). Taxonomy (GTDB): domain Bacteria; phylum Cyanobacteriota; class Cyanobacteriia; order Leptolyngbyales; family Leptolyngbyaceae; genus JBJTUO01. The sequence goes on from JBJTUO010000046.1 coordinate 69, forward strand.
GCCACTAATTCCACCCGCCAAAGCCGGTGATCCCCCTCGCACGGTGGTCGTGACTACCGCCAATGTCAGTGAACGGGATGGTGCATGGTTGGCATTTGCCGCGATTCGTAGTGGATTCCCTCGTCTGCTATGGACTTAGCTCGATGGGGGGTATATGGGAGCCGATTTTGCCCATTGGGCATTGCAAACCTATCACTGCATTTTACGCGTGGTGCGCCGTCTCCAGCAGGCGAAAGACTTTGTCAAACTGCCAGTGCGTTGGCGAGTTGAGCAAACTTTTGGCTGGCTGAACTGGTGTCGAAGGTCTAGTAAAGACTAGGAGGGGTTACCCGAAAGGCATGAGGCGATGGTTTATGTCGCAATGGCACGGCTTATGGTCAGGCACCTGATGTAAATACTAACTTTTCAGACATCCTCACTCCATGCCAGTTAAATTGCGCTTGGAGGACACGCTTTAGTTCCCTATTGACCCATAGGGTTTCTCAATAGTGCAGTAATTCTTGTAAGAGCCTGCTTTTCCCATTGTTTCAAATTTTTTGTCCTGTACTGAGGGTAAGTTCATGCCCTGAGCCAACTAATATCTTTTGATAAATCGCTTTGGGTACAACTTGAGTCATTCTCAAAGCAAGTCAAGTTTTTTTTTGAGAAAACATATTATCTTCATAAAACAAGCTCACTTGTAGCAATTTTTTATATTCTTTCAATAATGGTGCTGATGCGGTTAACATAGTGCTTTGAGATAGGCTGATACAGCCAGAACGTGGCTGGTAGTATTTACTAGTTAGGTTACTCTATAAAATTGAGAGATAAATTATGAAGGCAGTGATATTAGCTGGAGGCCTTGGTACACGTTTAACCGAGGAGACGACGATCAAGCCTAAACCGATGGTTGAAGTAGGCGATCGTCCAATTCTATGGCACATTATGAAGATATATTCATCCCATGGCATCAATGATTTTATTATTTGCTGTGGGTATAAGGGGTATGCAATTAAAGAGTATTTTGCAAACTATTTTCTGCATATGTCGAATGTGACGTTCGATATGCGATTTAACCAGATGAATGTGCATTCAGGTAGTGCAGAGCCCTGGAAAGTTACTTTAATTGACACGGGTGAAACAACTATGACTGGTGGTCGTCTGAAGCGAGTACGGGAGTACGTTGGTTCTGAGGCCTTTTGTTTTACTTATGGTGATGGTGTTAGTGATGTCAATATCACCGAATTAATTAAGTTCCATAAAGAGCAGAATTTATTAGGGACTTTGACTGCTGTACAACCGCCAGGACGATTTGGAGCTATTGCCTTAGCTGAGGGGCAAACTCGTATCTCTTCCTTCCACGAAAAACCTGAAGGCGATGGTGCGTGGATTAACGGCGGTTACTTTGTGTTGGAACCTCAAGTCATTGATTGGATTGATGGCGACGAAACCATCTGGGAGCAAGAACCTTTACAAAAACTGGCCAGCATGGGACAACTTTCTGCCTACAAACACTCTGGTTTTTGGCAACCTATGGATACATTGCGCGACAAGAACAAACTCGATGAGCTATGGCGCAAGAACCAAGCCCCATGGAAAGTTTGGTAAGTCTTTGACAAGAAACATCCAGTGGTGATCTACAAGCACCACTGCTAAATTTATTCAGGCTCAAATTAAACAGATAACAATTATGGACTTGAATTTCTGGCATGGTAAGCGGGTATTTGTCACTGGGCATACTGGCTTCAAAGGTAGTTGGTTGTCACTTTGGTTACAGCTAATGGGAGCGGAGGTGGTTGGCTTCTCGCTGGAAGCTCCTACCCAGCCTAGTTTATTTGAGGTTGCTGAAGTTGCTAATGGGATGAGTTCTATTATTGGGGATGTCCGAAATCTATCTCACCTGCAGCAAGCTATGGCAGATGCGGAGCCTGATATTGCTTTACATCTAGCAGCTCAGCCCTTAGTACGGTATTCCTATGAATATCCGGTTGAGACCTATGCCACTAATGTCATGGGCACGGTTAATTTTTTAGAATCTGTACGCACTACGCCTAGCGTCCGAGTAGCTGTCGTCATTACCAGTGATAAATGCTACGAAAATCGAGAATGGGTTTGGGGATATCGTGAAAACGAGGCCATGGGCGGGCATGACCCCTACTCTAACAGTAAGGGGTGCGCCGAACTCGTTACAGCAGCCTATCGTTCATCCTTTTTCTCACCTGAAACCTATGAGCAACATCGGGTGGCAGTAGCCTCTGTACGAGCCGGAAACGTTATTGGCGGAGGTGACTGGGCATTAGATCGCCTCATTCCTGATATGATTAAGGCCTTCTATAAGGGACAAGCTGCCCTGATTCGCAACCCTCATGCTATTCGCCCCTGGCAGCATGTACTAGAACCCCTTAGTGGTTATCTACTTTTGGCCCAAAAGCTATGGCAAAATGGGCCAGGCTTCGTGGGTGGATGGAATTTTGGGCCCCGCGATGAAGACGCACGTCCAGTCTCCTGGATTGTGGAGTATCTGACTCAACTCTGGGGGAGCGGTGCTACCTGGCAGTTAGATAAGGGACCTCATCCCCATGAAGCGACCTACTTGAAACTGGATTGCTCTAAAGCAAAGACTCAAATTGGATGGGAACCCTGCCTAACTCTCGATGAGACTTTAGCCTGGATCGTAGAATTTTATCGAGGCTATTATGATGGTCAGTCTGCCCGCAAGATAGCGACAGCTCAAATTCGTCGCTATCTAGACCGTGGTAGAAACCAGTCGTCCCTGATTAACGAGTCAGTTGAATTATCCCCTCCTCTGGCTACTGTTTAAAACAAAACTCTAAGTTTAGAGCACTTATGATTTTTACCGAAACTCCACTTCCCGGAGCCTATACCGTTGATATTGACAAAAAAGCTGATAACCGAGGGTTTTTTGCCCGCACATTCTGTGCCCAGGAATTTGAAGCCCTTGGCATTAAAGCTAATGTAGCTCAAGTTAATATTTGCTATAACGGCACCCAGGGAACTGTGCGGGGGATGCACTATCAGATCCCCCCTGCTTCTGAAACAAAGTTGATTCGTTGCACCCGGGGTGCTATCTATGACGTGATCGTTGACTTGCGTCCCAGTTCACCCACTTACCTCCAACATTTTGGTGTTGAACTGACGGCTGATAACTATCGAGCATTATACGTTCCAGAAATGTTTGCTCATGGGTATCAAACACTCACGCCAGAAGCTGAAATTGTCTATGTCGTGAGTGAATTTTATACTCCTGGTTGTGAGCGAGGTTTACGCTACAACGACCCCAAACTCAAGATCAACTGGCCGCTCCCAGTCAGTTTAATTTCTGAGAAAGATAGCCATTGGGATTTGCTTGATTAGTCCATATGTCGATTACTGAGGAACATCTGCCATGATCATTGTCGATACTGCCCTTAAGGCTCGTGCAGAGGCTGGCAATCCTATTAAAGTCGGCATGATTGGTGCCGGATTTATGGGATGGGGCATTGCTAACCAGATTGTTAACTACTTACCAGGCATGGAACTGGTAGCAGTATATAGCCGCACCCTCAAAGGTGCTCGGAAAGCTTATGCTGAAGCTGGCATTGATGATCCCTTAGAAGTCACTACTCAGGGGGCGTTGGAAGATGCTATTCGACAAGGAAAACCCGTAATTACTGATAGTGCAGAACTGCTCTGTCGAGCCGAAGGCATTGATGCCCTGATTGAAGTTACCGGTACGATTGAGTTCGCCGCTGGCGTTGTCCTGGAGGCGATCGCCAATCATAAGCATGTTGTGCTGATGAATGCCGAATTAGACGCAACCATTGGACCCATTCTTAAAACCTATGCTGACCGAGCTGGGGTAATATTATCAGCGTGTGATGGTGACCAACCCGGCGTAGAAGCGAATCTTTTTCGTTACGTCAAAAGCATTGGGCTCAAACCTTTAGTCTGTGGAAATATTAAAGGCTTACAAGATCCTTACCGCAATCCAACGACCCAGGCAGGATTTGCGAAGCGGTGGGGCCAGGCAGCCCACATGGTAACCAGTTTTGCTGATGGAACCAAAATTTCTTTTGAACAGGCGATTGTCGCCAATGCAACAGGGATGAAAGTGTCGCAGCGGGGTATGATTGGCCGTGACTTTAAAGGGCACATTGATGAATTAACTCAAGTCTACGATGTAGATCAACTGAAGGCGTGGGGCGGCATCGTGGATTATGTCGTGGGGGCTCAGCCATCTCCTGGGGTTTATGTAATCGGATTAATGGAAGACCCGAAACAGCAACATTATCTAAGTTATTACAAAAAAGGTGATGGCCCCCTTTATTCCTTCTATACGCCCTATCATTTATGCCACTTAGAAGTTCCTCTTTCGGTCGCTAGGGTAGTGCTGTTTCAGGATGTGGTATTAGCTCCAATTGCTGAACCTTTAGTGGATGTCGTTGCAGTAGCGAAGACCAATCTGGAAGCAGGTAGTATTTTGGATGGTATCGGCTACTATATGACCTATGGGCAGTGTGAAAATTCAGAAATAGTCCAGAATGAACGTTTATTGCCAATGGGCTTAGCTGAGGGGTGCCGTCTAAAACGGGATATTTCTAGAGATCAAGTGCTGACCTATGATGATGTTGAATTACCGCCTGGCCGACTCTGCGACAAACTCCGGAGTGAGCAAAACAGTTACTTTGGTGCAGTAAAAACGCTTGTAGGGGTGTAATGTTGGGCCGGGAAAAGCAACTACCAAAAGTCGTTGGTTTAATACCAGCTGGCGGGCAAGCAACTCGGCTTTCTCCTCTACCCCTAAGCAAAGAGCTTTATCCGATCGGGTTTCAATCAATCGGTAAAGATGGCGGCATGCGCCCTAAAGTTGTCTGCCAATACTTGCTAGAGCGGATGAAATTTGCGGGAATTACTAAGGCTTTCATTATCCTTCGTTCTGGCAAGTGGGATATTCCCGCCTACCTGGGAGATGGGTTCAGGCTAGGCATGAGTCTAGGCTATCTTATCATGCGATCTCCCCATGGTGTTCCCTATACATTAAACCAAGCATTTCCATTTGTTGGAGACTCCCTCATTGCTTTAGGATTTCCCGACATTCTCTTTGAGCCCAAGGATGCGTTTGTCAAACTCCTAAAGCGGCAAGCAAGTAGCGGGGCAGATGTAGTGATTGGGGTGTTTCCCACTGATCAACCTACTAATGTGGGTGTGGTAGACTTTGATGCATCTGGCAAAGTTCATGCGATTATCGAAAAACCTCAAAAGACCGAGCTTTGCTACATGTGGGCGATCGCTGTCTGGACTCCAGTATTTACCCACTTCCTGCATGATTATTTAGCAAAGACTGAAATCCCTTCAATAGAGGGGGCTCTACATCAAGAACTTGCGATCGGGGATGTCATTCAAGCAGGCATTGACCAAGGAATACGGGTAGAAGCAGAAATATTTCCAGATGGATATTATCTGGACATTGGCACACCAGACAACCTTGCCCACGCAATTCGGAGTGATGCCTGGTAGTCTTAGCAGCGCGGCGCATCAATTACGCATAAGATAAAAATGAAAGGGTAGTTGGAGAAGCATACGATCGCCGCTTACCCAAAATCAACCTTTTGGAATTTTGTAGTATGCGTACTATAGCCCAAGCTTTAGCTAAGTCGGCGGGAAGCCGAGCACCGAAAACGTGAATTGTGTTTACTCAAGAGCGATTCGGTGACGGGATGAAAGCCGCGCTTGTTGAGTGTGGCTTGATGCCAACGAAACAAGCAAAATGATACAATCGATCTATTGGTGAAGCCGCCAACCGGAATGCCTGCAACCATCAGAACCAGCATAATCCGGGAATGTCTAAGCCCAAGAGTACAAGACTCATTCAATTGGGCGGAGTTGCGCTAGTCGGATAGCTGCAAGGTGATGCCGCATCAAACCAAAAATTAATACTCTGCGGTGGGTCATCACGCGGAGCCTAAGCAACGCATAGGGAGGCGATGGGGTTGCCCAGCCTGTGAACTGTGTAGCCGAAAGCTTGGAAGCCCACGCTGTATTGCTTGCAATCAGCGTCGGGTAGGCAAGCTAGTAGGATATGTCACTTAGCTGGTAACGAGACTGGCAGTTTACACTGGGGGCAGATCTGTTGAATTTGCCCCATAATCTCACGAAGCTGAGGGCTGATTTTGTTAAATTGACGATAGGCTGTGTCAAAGCGTCGGTAGATTCCATCTACTTGTTGATAGGCAACTAAAAGCCGCTTTGCATCCAGGTGTACTTCCTGGGTAGGGTAGTTTTGCAACACTTCTAGCAGCGAGACCTTGCCGTCATTGCTAGTGGAGAGAATCAGGGCCGATCGCAGGGCCTTGCGATTCTCATTTTTAGTTGGCGTGTAGATAGCCTCACCCAATTGATCCAGGACTATTTCTCCTAAAGAACTGTTGAGAATGCGATCGAGGGTCAATAAGTCTACATTGATGGACTGGGTTAAGGCCGTCTTGACCCCCTCAGGTCTAATATTTGCTTTGTTGAGGTAGATTGCCAGAGTTGGCGAGACCTTATCGCTCTGAGCCAGGTCTGTCAGGTCTGCAACTGCAATAGCATCTTGTAACGGCCCATAATTGATGACAACTCGCTCAGCAGCTACGGTGACCTGACCGCTAAGAGCAAGCCCCAGACTACTTAACAACAAACCGACTTGAGTAAAAAATTGCCTCATAGCACCTGATCAAGCAACTGCTAACTTTTCCATTGACACACTCCCTCTTTTCCAATCCAAAAACTATCCATTCCTCATTTTAACGGGGGTTGCTCAACACCAACCTGCCCAATCCAACAGATCAAGACGCCTGGGCCACTAAAAAAATTGCTCAAGCTGACGAAAATCTTTTTCAACCTGTGACCACAAGCTGCGATTGTGGGGATCGGTTTTCAGGGCTTTCTTTAAGAGAAGACGCGCCTTTTCAAATTGGCGATCGCGGATTAATTGTCGCCCCCACTGTTGATACACGATCGCCTGCCATTGACTGATCTCTTGATCTTGGGGAAACCGACTGGCCAGCCCCTCAACCAGCGCAACAGCACGGGGATAGCGATGGTGTCGAAGTAAACCCTGTAATTGCCGATAAGATTCGGCTTTCATCTGTCGTTCTGCTTGCGATAGAGTCGGGTTGAATTGAATGACGGGGGGCTTACGGGTTACCCGTACTGCTGGGTCTCGTCGAATAGCAGAGGTGCTTGCAGCAGAAGTGACAGGGGACTGATGGCCAGATTGTGATGCCCGACTGGTAGAGGTCAATAAGTCTTGCTGACTTAAATTTGCCCTCAAAAATTGATAAGCCGCCGTCACTTCAAGAAACTTTGCTTGAGCCGCTTGATCGCCAGGATTCATGTCCGGATGGTATAGCCGCACCAGCCGTCGATAGGATGCTTTGACTACATCGTAGGGATCACTTGGCTTCAAGCCCAGGACTCGGTAGCAATCACTGGCATTCATTTAAATTAGTGATGGCAGAATTATCATCATTCTGCCATGGCACCTAGAAAAAAGAGAAGCCCGCCGACCTGGTCAGCTAAGCCGTCACTGCGGCGGTGGTCTCAATCACCCGGTCAATCAACCCGTAGGACTGGGCTTCATAGGGTGACATAAAGTAATCTCGATCCATGTCTTTTTCGATCTTCTCGATCGTCTGCCCCGTGCGATCGGCGTAGATCTCATTTAACTGGTGTCGGATCCGTAAAATCTCCCTGGCTTCAATTTCAATATCTGTCGCCTGACCACGGGTACCACCAGAGGGCTGGTGGATCATGATGCGAGAGTGGGGCAGCGCCAACCGTTTACCTTTTGCCCCCGCTGCCAGTAAAAAAGACCCCATGGAAGCTGCTAAACCAACGCAGACGGTGACCACATCGGATTTGATGTGCTGCATGGTGTCATAGATCGCCATGCCAGCGTGGATATAGCCACCGGGAGAGTTAATGTAGAGGATGATGTCTTTACCCGAATCTTCTGAATCTAGGTACAGCATGTAGGCCACGATGCGATTGGCCAACTCATCGTCGATTTCTCTACCTAAAAATAAAATGCGCTCACGAAACAGGCGGGTATAAATATCAATCCACCGGCTGTAGGCTTCTCCCGGCAGCTTGTATGGAACACTAGGGACACCAATTGGCATAGAAACTCCAGTCGCAGGAAAGGATAAGAACAAAGAACAGTAACCGAACAAATCAAAAAAAGGATCAAGAAACGCCAGCGGGAAGTACCTTAGGTAGATCTTTTGTGCTTTCCAGCACCCGATCGATCAACCCATAGGTGACAGCCTCGTCTGGAGACATGTAGTTGATCCGATCCATATCTTTTTTAATCGCTTCAGGGGATTGCCCCGTATTCTGCGAAAAGATATCGATAATGGCAGCACGGGTCGCAATCACCTCATTAGCCTGAATTTGAATATCCGTCGCTTGACCACGAGCCCCCCCCAGGGGTTGCCGCAACACAATGCGGGCGTGAGGTAGGCTAGCCCGACAGCCTTGGGTGCCCGATGACAATAACAGCGCCGCCATGCCAACAGCAAACCCGATACAGAAGGTGTGAATGGGGGGCTTAATGTACTTCATCGTGTCGCAAATGGCAAACGCAGAAGTCTCGTTGCCGGGAACTTCTCCCATGGAGTTGATATAAAGCTTAATCGGTTTCTCTGGATCCTCCGATTGCAAATACAGTAACTCAGCAATAATTAGCTCTGCCACCGCAGGAGCCAGTGGCATGCCTAGATAAACGATGCGCTCCTGCAGCAATAGGGATTCTAAATCAGGGGGTGGCGTCCGAAAGAAGCTATCCCCGTAGTAGGTCGATTGTGCAGCTCGAATTGGTGAATCCATTGCAAATATGCCCGAATTTGCCTGAATAACGGCTCTGTCTTTCTATAGTAGCGTGATAGAGCCGTTACCAACTATTTCGCCTATTCTGGATATGGGCAACTGAGCGCTGTAGTTATGATCAAGCGTTAAAAATTTGGGTTTTTGGGAGTTTGCCAATGCAAGTGGGGTTAACAACTGTTCTCAGTGACAGTAATATAGATGCCGCCCAGCCAGTCAGTCAGCGCCAACTAGCTATTGTTCTTGCTGCAGTGCCTGAACTGGAACAACCCACGGCACCGCTCAACCTCTGTCTGATCCTCGATCAGAGCGGATCTATGGATGGCCAGCCCTTAGAGCGAGTCAAGCAGGCTGCTCAGAAATTACTGGAGCAACTCGCCCCTGACGATCGGATTACCATCGTTAGCTTTGATCACAAAGCCAGAGTGTTGGTGCCCAACCAGGTGAATCACCAGCCCGCCAGTCTCAAGCTCCCGATCAATCAACTGCGAGCTGGGGGCGGCACCGCGATCGATGAAGGCTTGCGCCTGGGAATTGAAGAACTGGCCAAGTCTCGCAAAGACACGATTTCCCAAGCTCTGCTGTTAACCGATGGAGAAAATGAGCATGGGGATAACGACCGCTGCCTAAAACTGGCAAAGTTGGGGGCCGAGTATGGCATGACCATCAACACCCTTGGATTTGGCGATGCCTGGAATCAGGATGTGCTGGAGTCGATCGCTGATGCCGGGGGTGGCAGTATGGTCTACATTGAGCAACCCGATCAGGCCAGTCAGGAGTTTACCCGCCTGTTTCAACGGGCCCAAGCGGTTGGCTTAACCAATGCCCATCTGCTGATTTCCCTGATGCCGGGGGTGCGACTGGCGGAGTTGAAGCCCCTGGCTCAAGTGGCCCCTGACACGATTGAGTTAACCGTCCAGTCAGCAGGAGAAAGATTTGCGGTGCGGCTGGGTGACCTAATGACAACGACACCGCGAGTTGTGCTGGCCAACCTTTATTTAAGCCAATTACCGATCGGTGATCAGGTCATTGCCGAAATTCGGGTGCGCTATGATGACCCGGCCCAGGGGCGGGAGGGCCTTTTGTCGGATGCTATCACCGTTACCATTCATGGGGTTTCTCCCTACAAGCCTGCTCCTAACCCGGAGATTCAGCCCTACATTCTGGCCTTGGCCAAGTATCGTCAGACCCAGATCGCCGAGAGTAAGTTGCAGCGGGGAGATGTCTCTGGTGCAGCCACCATGCTGCAAACTGCTGCTAAAACAGCCCTCCAAATGGGGGATGGGGAGGCTGCGACTGTCCTGCAAACCACCGCCACCCGTCTGCAATCGGGGGAAGAGCTATCGGAAGCAGAACGGAAGAAGACGCGCATGGCCTCGAAGACCACCTTGCAAAGTTTGTGAAGCTACGATCGCCCAAATCAGCGGGAAACCACTTTGAACTCAGCGCCCTGCACCTTCAACTGTCCTTCTGCTGACTGTTGGTAGTTGTAACTACTAAACAAAGTGAAAAATAATCTTGTTACAATTGTTGACATAGAAACTGCTTAATTTATATAGAGGGCAGATTTTCTAGGATTAATTGCATTTATTCCCTTGGCGACCTAAAGCATATGGCATTCTTTGGATTTGGCAAAAAACTGACCCTCCCCTCCCCTGCTGAAGCGTTACCAGGGCGAGATACTCCCATGCCGATGAGCGATCGTCACTTTGTCAACGGCCACCCATTAAAGCCGCCCTATCCAGAAGGGATGGAGCTGGCTCTGTTTGGTCTGGGCTGTTTTTGGGGTGCCGAGCGCAAGTTTTGGCAGCAAGCAGGGGTTTATACGACCGCCGTGGGGTACGCTGCTGGCCTGACGCCAAACCCGACCTATAAAGAAGTCTGTTCAGGGATGACCGGCCACAATGAAGTGGTGCGAGTGGTTTATGACCCTGCTGTCATTTCCTACGAGCAACTCTTAAAAGTTTTTTGGGAGAGCCATAACCCGACCCAGGGCATGCGCCAGGGTAATGATGTGGGCACCCAGTACCGTTCTGGCATTTACGTCTATTCAGAGCAGCAGCGCAAATTGGCCGAGGCATCCCGTCAGGCCTTTCAACAGCAACTCACTGCTGCTGGATATGGTGAAATTACTAGTGAAATTTTGGATGCGCCAGAGTTTTATTACGCCGAAGATTACCACCAGCAATATCTGGCCAAAAACCCTGGTGGATATTGTGGGTTAGGCGGTACAGGTGTTTCCTGCCCGATCGGTGTGGCAATCTAACACCCCCGAGAGCACAGACCACTAGGGGAAGGGCATCGGAAACGGTAGATGTTGTCGTACCACATCCCAGCGCGAGCAATGCCAGTAGTCAATATGGGAAATGATCTGGCCCTGGTCGTTTAGGGTCAGGTTACTCCAGCCGGGGATGGCAATGCCAGGTCGCCAGGGCAGGGGCGTGTTCCAGCGTAGAGTCCATTCGGTACGAATCTGATGACCCGATGCTTGGATGTCATGCACCTCCATCTGGCAATTGAGGAACCAGGTTTGGATAAATTCAATCATCCGTTGATAGTGCTCAATCCCACGAAATTCAGTCATGGGATCCTTAAAATACACATCCGGGGCATAGAGACTGTAGGTCTGGTCTTGAGGAAAACGGGCGTAATCGGCTTTGAGTTGTTCCAGGATATCAGTCATTGTTTGTGCCTCAATCGCACCTTCTTTTATCAGGCATTGCTGATTTCAGAGATAAATAAGGAGTCTGGATGCTTGAAACTTCGGTTCAACTCATCCTACTTCTTAGCAATGCCTCTTCTATCATGCGGGTATCCGCTTAAAGTGGGACAGATGTGAGTGGATAGCAGTGGATCAGACTTTTTTTCTAAACGGATTGCAGCGCTGATGTCAATGCCTAACCGCTGGACTGATTTCGCCTGGACTCTGGCACTCCTGCTGGCGGCAGTTTTACTATTTTGCCTCAATTTAGGTGAACTCCCACTCAGAGACTGGGATGAAGGCATTGCCGCTCAGGTGGCACGAGATATCTGGCGATCGCAAAATGGTGTGACCGACGGCCTACCCAATGGCAACTTGACCTGGCTCTACCCGACGATCGCTGGAGCGACCTACTTCAACAAGCCCCCGCTGGTGCATTGGCTGATGGCGTTGAGTTACCAGGTTGGAGGAGTCAACGAACTGACCAGCCGTCTTCCAGGCGCTCTACTCACAGCCTTATCGGTGCCTTTGCTTTACCAGGTTGGGCGAGAGCTTTGGCCCCGTCGTACCCCTGCAATTCTAGCGGCGCTGGTTTATCTGACGCTGCTACCCGTCCTGCGTCATGGGCGGCTGGCTATGTTAGATGGAGCCGTATTGTGCTTTTTTTTGCTCACGTTGCTATCAGTCTTGCGAGCTCGTCGAGATTTGCGTTGGTCTCTGGGCATTGGCCTGGGTCTGGGCCTGGTAACCCTGACAAAGGGAGCGATCGCTGGGGTAGTGGGGCTGATCGTCCTAGCCTTTGTCTGGCTGGACACTCCCCGCTTGATCACTTCTGGCACCGTTTGGACTGGTATTTTGATTGGCGTGCTGCCCGCTGTTGCCTGGTATGGTGCCCAATGGTTGCACTACGGCCAGTCTTTTTTTACCGTCAATTTGATGGAGCAGGCTGTCAATCGACTCTTGACGCCTGTTGAGCAAAATCGAGGTGCGCCCTGGTATTACCTGCTGGAAATCCTCAAATATGGCTGGCCCTGGCTGTTGTTCATTCCCGCAGGATGCCGTTTAGCCTGGGAAAATCGCAATTGGAGTTGGGGCAAGTTGGTTTTGGTTTGGGTAGGGGGGTACTTGTTAATCATTGCCACTATGAGCACAAAACTGCCCTGGTATGTTTTGCCAGTCTATCCCGCCTTAGCCCTGATCGTCGGCGCTGAGCTGGCTACCCTGTGGGATGACACTGATATCTGGGGAGGGTTACGCAGCAGCAAATCGGCTTACCCCCAGCTATGGTCAATCGGGTTGGGCATACTGGCGATCGCGGGCTGGGTCGGTGTGGGCTGGTTTAGTACCCTGGGGCCACAACCTAGGGCGGGATTACCGCTAGTTTTTCTGGCAGTCGCACTCACAATGACAGTGGCAACTATTCTGGTGCTTCGACGTAACTCCCAATTCATTGCCATTCTCTGTTGGGGCATGGCTGTTTCCCTTCTGCTCCTGGTTCTATCTCCCTACTGGATTTGGGAACTGGCGGAAGACTACCCGGTCAAGCCCGTGGGTGATTTGCTGAGAACCTACACGCCGCCCCACCGAACAGTATTCACGTCCCATGCCTCCAACCGCCCTTCCTTAAACTTTTATAGCGATCGAGTGGTTCGCCCTGCTGCTCCAGAAGCATTAAAGCAAATCTGGAAACAGCCAACCCCCCCTTACCTGCTGATTCACCAAGACACTCTAGATCAGCTAAAATTACCCAAAATCAAACAGTTGGGTCGGAGTGGAGATTGGCTGTTGATCACTCGCCAACCAGAAACAAAAACAATGGCCCCGGCAAAGAGGTATCAATAAATAGCCTCATCTTAGCAAGGTTGAGCGAGGGCTTGACTCTGAATTGAACCATTGCTGTTGTTGGGTAACCAGCGCTAGACCAATCAAGAGCGCCGTTCCCAGTACGACAATTACCCGCGATCGGGGTGAAGCCAAGACATCCCGCCCAACCCGAGCCAACGGATGGCTGGCCCGCCGGAGTTGCCGCCCATTGCTCAGGCTCTTTAAAGCAAAGGGGTCTCGGACATAGTGGCCACTCCAACTGACAACTAAACGGCGACGACAATACTCACAGGTCAAAAGCCCAGTGAGCAATTTATGGGGCCTGAGGGCAGTAGGGTGATGGCAGATTGGGCAATTGGAGGAAAATCGTTTTATGCTGTCAGCATTCATTGGAAATCGAAACTCATGGCCTGAGGTAAGGTGCAGAAGCAACTCCTGAAACGACTGATCATCTGGCTATCACCAGATCTGACTTTAGTCTTCTTTTAATTTAGCCCTGTCCCTTACTAAATGGGGCATGCTGGCCATCATCTGTGATCTTTTTTAATTAATGGGGGTTCGGCAGGCTGCCCGGCTCATGATCGAAGGGGATACCAGCGTTGGGATGATGGCAGCTTGTATAGTCTTCGTTTCTTCCTTCACAATAAAGAAAGAAAAAGGATGCTCCTTATACCAGGGATCTATCTGTTCTCATTTGCCTGCCGCTCATGTCTGCCACTCCACCATCGCCCCGTTCTCCCCTATCCTATCCTCTCCCGACGGTTTCCCTAGCCAGCGCGGTGAATCGATTTCACCTGTCTCCAGAAACGATTGTTCTACTGCTAGCCGTTGCGATCGGGGGGGGAACGGGTCTGGCTGTAGTCCTCTTTCACTGCTTGATTGCTGCCGTTCACAGCCTACTGTTGGAAGATTTAATGGGTCTGATCGGGGCCTGGGGGGGGTGGACTCTAGCCTGCATTCCTGTGATCGGGGGGCTAATTGTTGGCTTAATTCGCTGGCGTTGGCAGGGCTTTGGCCTTGGCATTTCCTCCTTAATTGTAGCCACTCAGGGCTACGAGGTTTCGCCTTTACAGGCCACGGCAAAGGCGATCGCGGCGGCTATTTCTTTAGGCAGCGGTGCCTCTTTAGGCCCAGAGGGGCCCAGCGTGGAAATTGGATCGAATATTGGAATTGTCTTAGGACAAGCACTCCAGGTGTCACAGGAGCGGCAGCAATTATTGCTGGGTGCTGGTGCTGCCGCAGGTCTGGCAGCAGGGTTTAATGCGCCGATTGCTGGCATCTTTTTTGCCCTGGAAGTAGTTTTAGGTACCACTTTTGCGGCCTCTGCTGTCAGCGTAATCCTGTTGGCAGCCGTCGTTGCCGCCCTTGTTTCGCAAATTGGTCTGGGTGGGCAACCTGCCTTTACATTGCCGAGCTATGAAGTCCGGAGCCTCCTAGAGTTACCGCTTTACCTTGGCCTGGGCTTATGGGCCAGCCTGGTTTCGATCGCTTATACCCAATCGATCAAGCTGGCTCAACATTGGTTTCAAGGGGTGTTACCCGGTTTGGGCTGGATGCAGTGGGTTCCCCCAATTTTACGGCCCGCGCTAGGTGGGCTGATCGTGGGTGGGGTGGCCTTACAGTTTCCCCAGATTTTGGGAATCGGCTACGAAACAATTGAGGCCATGTTGGGGGATGTACCATTTTCTCTGGGGCTTTTGATTGGGTTGCTGGTCGTTAAATTAATCGTGACTGCCATCAGTCAGGGAAGTGGATTGGTGGGTGGGCTGTTTGCACCTGCCATGTTTTTGGGGGCTTCCTTGGGAGCTGCCTACGGCAAAGTCATCGGCATGATCCTGCCGTTTGCAGGAGATGAGATCGCCGCTCCCCCGGCCTATGCCATGGTTGGGATGGCAGCCGTCCTGGCCGGCAGTGCTCGAGCCCCCCTGACCGCGATTTTGCTACTGTTTGAGTTAACCCGTGACTATCGCATTATTCTGCCCCTTATGGCAGCCGTAGGGCTGAGTGCTTGGTTGGTGGAGCGGCTAAAGCCCATAGCCCATAATGTCTCTACCGCAGAATCTACCGGATTAGGACATAAAGGTGACTTATTAGATGTTGGAACCGAGGGCACCCATCGCCTTTTAGTCGCTGCAGCAATGAATTCTGAATTTCTTACCCTGCCTGCAACCGATTCAGTCATTCAGGCGGCAATTTTGCTGACCCAGCAGAGCTGTCATAGTGCCATTGTGATTGATGAGGCTGCTCGCATGGTGGGAATTGTCACCCTGCGGGATATTCAACGGGCAATTACTCGCTGGAAACGCTACCCAACCGCATCGGATCAACCGCTCCCGGAGCATCTCTCACCCTTACTCTTCGTGAGTGATATTTGTACTCGCGAAGTCCTGTCTACTTTTGCAGACGAACCATTAGAGGACGCAGTAGAACAGATGGCCGCCAGAGGGTTAAAGCAGCTACCTGTCGTCGATCGCTTGACTTCTCAAACCGTCATTGGCCTGCTGCGTCAAGAGGAGATTGATTTGACGTACCAGATAACTGCGGTGCAAGAGGCTTTACAGCCTCTGATCGCCCCTTCTGTGACATATCCTAGTAGCTTGCCTACCCGCCTCTGACTCTACGAGTACAGAACGGGCTTCCAAGTTTTCGGCTATACAGTTCTTAGGCTAGGTAATCCTGTGGCCTCCCTGTACGTTGTTTATACTCCGCGTGATGACCCA
>JBJTUO010000047.1:0-11250 GCA_046080785.1 Leptolyngbyaceae cyanobacterium
GATATATACAGTGGCGCTTTCAACAATGAATAGTATGTTGAATTGAAGAGTACGCCACCTAACATTGCGCTGAACCGGAACGGAGCCTAGATTGACTGTTAAGTTGCAAAGGCTGCCTCCGTCCGGTTAGCTTAAACGTTAGCCAGCTTCGGCAAAGAGTTTTTGAGTCGAGTGGTGCCTGAAGATGGGGTGCTTGAGCGTTACTCATGGGAGTGCGATCGCCCCCAGAACTGAGAAGTTCAGTGTATAAAAGTGAACACCCAAGTGACAAGTCCCACAACGGTGTCGAGACGAATAAGAGAATGAGTTCATTAATGATTTTTGTGAAAGTCTAGAGTCCCGAAAATTGTTGGGGGGCGATCGCCGAGAAGTCCTGGTTTTCCGAACCGTTCATCAACGTTTCTCGTCGGGATGCGATCGCCCCCAGAGCGAAACGTTTGGTACTTCAAGATTTTGCGCCAAAGTGAAGCGTCCCGAAACATTTTTTGTTTTCAGAGAAAGTTGGGTAGAATGGCGGTGTTGGTTGGGAGCGAGAGGTTGGGAGAAGGGTAGTGGGGGCGATCGCCGGAACAGCGCTGGCTAACAACTCAAATGCACCGGAAATTTGAGGGGCGATCGCTGAGTACGACAGGTTACGGAATTCCGGTGATTGGAACCGATACATATCTTATTTGGAGGAATGATGGAAGACTTAATTAAAGGAATACAAAGTACACCAATACCTACCATCCTTATCGTGGTGGGATTGTTTATCCTTATTTTGGCATTTGTAACAAAGATTGGAGGAATAATTGAAGTATCACCAGAGCAAAAAAGAGGGGCAATTCCTATTGGGCTATTTGTGCTAGTTCTTGGATTAGTTCTTCACTTCTCTTCTGCTTCTACTAATCCACCATCTGCACAAAATTCCCCTTCAGAAAAGCCCATTTCACCTTCTGCAACTACTTCACCTTCTCCAACTACTTCAGCTTCTTCAACTTCACCAGAACCAACTGAAAGAAGGTGTCCTAGCGTTATCGGACAATGGGCATGGGATGTGCGAGCCTTTCCTGCCACAATTTATTCAGATGGAACAGTCATTGGAGTGGATGGGGAAAAACAGATCCAAGCACAATGGGCTTGTATTGACGATTCTAAAGGACAGATACGTGTCACGTGGAATACAGGTTTTACAGATACATTGACATTATCTCCTGATGCAAACACGTTGATAGGTGGAAACGATAAAGGCGAAAACTTCGTTGTAAAGAGAAGATGAATCAAGAACGGACATGATAAAAATCTAGTAGTGCGATCGTTGATCTTGTAGGTTGTAGGTTGGGTTTCCTTCGTCAAGCCAACAATTGCTTGGTCGATTACTTCTGCCGCTTCAGCGATCGCCAGTTAACTCTTGCGTGCAGTCATGTGGATTTGTCACCAGCTAACATTCGCTTGGAGCGGACTGCCGAAAGATCTTGGTGTTGAGTTCAAGGCTGTTGACAGCCGCTCAAGCGAACCGTTGTGCCGCTGCGTTATTGGTGGGACATAGCCAAAAATTGATCTGCTGGTGTTCAGTAACCAGCTAGCACGAGATTAGTGATGAGGTAGTGTTTCAAAAGGAGATCGCAGTTCATCCCCAAAGTACCCTGATGGGGAATAGCAAATTTAACACCCGATTTGCACAATAAAGCCTGTAGCTGAATGCGGCAATCTCTGACCAAACTTGAAAATATAAATTGTGAGGATATTTGCATCAATGTCCTACTGCATACGCAATGTAGTTCCAGATGATCTTCTGGCTCTAGAGGGTTTGCTGACAGCCTACATGCAGGAAACCTATCAGTGTCCTTGGGGCGGCACAACCCAAAAGCTGGCTCAAGATTGTTTTGGTGCTGAGTTTCAAATGGTGGTGGCAGAAACGGAAGATCAGCCGTTAATCGGTTTTGCAGTTTGGCAGTCTTCCTACGATCTGCATCACTGCCTTAAAGGTGGTGAAGCGATGGATATATTTGTTGAGCCTAATTATCGAGGTAGAGGTATAGCGGTACAGATGTTGATCACGATCGCCACTCAGATTGAGCAGCAGGGCGGCGTGTATCTCAGAGGGCAGGCCGTTGAAAATCCCAGTGTGCAACATCTCTATCAGCGGTGTGCGTGGCATTTTTCAGGAGTCGAATGTTATGTATCTGGACGTGCTTTCCGGCGATTGACCGAGCTATCGGGTCAAAGTTTGCGTGATGTTGTGAGAAATCTGCCTGAACCTGCGTGGAATAGTGAACCTTGAGCAGAAGCCAGAAACAGCATCTTGTTTTCCAAGCCCAGGGGGATTGGTTGATAACTGGACTGGTTCTATTTATGTAAGATTACCCGCAGGGGTACTAGTAAAATTAACTCTGCATGTTTAGAGTGGGATTGCCGTGTAAACAGTTAATACCCTAAATCACGGAGACAATCAGTGCTGACAAGAGGGGAACCGATTATAGCCGATTTAGAGCCACTGGTATGGCTCGATGCTAGAGAGATTGCTGATGCTGCTGTTTTCAGCCAGACGAATCAACACCTCAGCGATGTTGAGATGAAGGTGCTTCAATCATCATGGGAAGAAAAAACTTATGAGGACATGGCAAAAGCTTACGGCTATAGCGCTGAATATTTAAACAAAGATGTTGGTAATAAGTTGTGGAGAAAGTTGTCGATCGCGATCGGAGAACGAGTCACCAAGAAAAATTTCAAAGAAGCGCTCAGAAGATGCCGGAGTGCTGATTCCCAATCTGAAAAATTGCCTGAGATCGGATTAGATCTGCCGTTTCCGGAAGGATCTGTGGCACTAGAATCGCCCCTATACATTGAACGTCCTGACGTTGAGCCACTCTGCTACGGGGCCGTGTTAAAGCCGGGGGCATTAATTCGGATTAAAGCTCCCAAACTGATGGGCAAAACTTCATTGATGTTACGTCTGTTGTCTTATGCAAAGAACCACCAATGTCAGATTGTCTACTTAGACTTGCAGAGTATTGATCGCGCCATTCTGACCGATTTAGATAAGTTCCTGCGCTGGCTCTGTTTGATGGTCGGTCGTCAACTGAAGGTAGAGAATCAATTACACCAGTATTGGGATACGGATATTCTAGGCAGTAACGATAACTGCACTGCTTATTTTGAGGACTATTTACTGGCGAAAATTGAGTCACCCCTGGTGCTGGGTTTGGATGATGTGGATCGCCTCTTTCCTTATAGCGCAATCGTTGAAGACTTTTTGGGCTTGTTGCGAAGCTGGCACGAAAAAGGCAAGATTTCAGACCGATGGCAGCATTTGCGACTAGCGATCTCCCATTCCACCGAGGCTTATATTCCCTTAGATATCAACCAATCTCCCTTCAATGCTGGAATTCCCATAGAACTGAAGGAATTTGAACCACATCAAATCCAACACCTAGCTGGGTTACATCATCTCAACTGGCAGGAGCGAGAATGCCATCAACTGATGCAACTGCTGGGCGGGCACCCCTATTTAATTCGACTGGCACTGTACGAAATCGCTAGGGGAAACACCTCGTTGCCCGATTTGTTACAAACCGCTTCCACGGAAGCAGGAATTTTTGGTTATCACTTGCGACGACATTTAGAAATCTTGCAGCGATCGCCCGAACTGGCTCAAACCTTCAAACAGGTTGTACAGTCGCCAGACCCAATCGAATTGAATTCGATGCAAATGTATCAACTGCATAGCCTGGGATTGGTAGAGCGGTTAAACAATCAAGCTATGCCTCGCTGCACCTTATACCAAGACTATTTTGCCCGCGTCTTGACCTAAGTTAGCCTCTAGATAGGCCGATATTATTGAGATAGTAAGGTGAATAATAAATGCCCTGCCCAGATTATCCAAACAATACTCAGAACACTAGTCACATCCATACCTCTGCCATAGAACGCATTCTTTCTAGTGACAATCATGGCAAGTAGAAAGATGCCATAGACGAAGCCATCACAGCCAATTATTATCACTTTGGTGGCGGTTTCCCAATGCACTGCAAACAGATTGATGACACCAAAAAACACGTTAGTGGTGGCAGCCCATATCAGCCAGATAGAGCCGTACTGCCCATTATCGTAAGGCTGAGTAATCGTTTCAGTCCATTGCCGTAATACCTTGTCTGCGATCGCTGGATTGAGCATGAAATACAGAGCAATACTGCCAATCAAATTCCAGTAACCGATTGTAAGAAAGAAATAGCTTTCCATGGGAGAGTTCTTCATCTATGATCTATGGTTCTTTGATGTTCCTGAATCATATCTTTACAGACTGCGATCGCTTTTCTCCGAATCTCCCGGGGCACAAAATTTTCACTCATCAATGAATGGCAACTTTGATCTTGATTGGTGATTGCATGGCGACGCCCCACAGCCGTCAATTTTCCACTCGGATTCACCACACTGAAGTGAATCCCAAATCCGCTAACAACCTGATTCTTAAAATTCGTATCGCCACAGACAGAGAACCGGGGATGTACACGCTTACACTTTAGCAACTCTGGTTCATTCGTTTTTGGAGATAGTTGCGGATTGCCAGCATTATCGGCAATGCTAGGCGGTGTGAATAGCAGGATAGTACCAACAGTCGTTGCCATTGCTAAGGCAGACAGGAACTTGGGTTTAGATAAACATTGATTCATGAGTCTACTCCTTGTAGGGGGAAGAATAATTCGGCAGGTATAGCAGTAGATGCACCGAGTTGTGTAGGGGCAGTCGATGGGTTCCCAAGTTTAGGACGAAGGACACCAGCACCATCAATCTGTGATTCAGCTAGACTCAGTCATAAGCTTACAAACAGGCTTATAACTTAATATTTCCAGAAGCGGATTGGGTGCATTTAACCGAAAAGGTTGCCTTGTTTGATGTTGTCTTGTAGGTTTTGCCGTCGCTACCCTTCCACTGAATTTCCATTACGGCTGAACCATTGCTGGTTGTACCAGGCTTTCCTTCAAAGGTACGGGTTACAGTAGAAGTCACTGTCTCTCCCTTCTTCGCTTTCCAGTCAAAGGTATTAGACTTTTGTCCATTCTCATAGGTCAGAAATCCCGTACCTGCAACTGTATGCTTCATTTGAATGGTAGCATCCAGTTTCACTTTGACGGGGCAGGATGAAGTGATCTGGTTTTGGGCTGGCTTTAACGATAGATTCTTGACCGAGGAACTATCAATCTGGTCAGGGCGCTCTACGGTGACAATGAAGTTACTGCCCTGACTGGTAACTTTAGTGACTTTCCACTTTGGATCGATCAGGCTACGAATTCCAGGTGCATTCCTCACGGCATCTGCGATTTTTTGTTTCACTGCTGTAGTGTTGAAAGAGTCCATGACTACTTTTTCAACTTTAGGAGTCATCTTTCCTTTAATTTTGCCCTCGATCGCTTCACAGATTTGCTTGACTGGCGGTAAGACCGTATTGCAGGTTTTGTTGGAAATCCTGACATCGGTTTTGAACTTCACAGTTGGGCTGGTGAAGGCGATCGAGCCGTCGTATGCTGCTGGTACAAGGGAAAGCGAAAGAATTGTATTATCTAGATGAACATCACGCTCCATATCCCGCGAACACTCAACCCACTTCCCAGACAACACCTCCTTACGAACACACTTTGCTTTGATTTCCTCACCCTGATTCTCAAAATACAAATCTGCATTAATCCGGTTATCGATAACCGTTGCCTGGATAGAGTGTGTATTCACGTCATTCAGGGAATACTCGAGATTTCGATTAATCCCTGGGAAGTCAAATACGTAGATAGGATTATCGGTATCAATCGACTTCTTCTGACCGTTCGGTAGCACGATGTAGCTTTCATCTTTGTGCAAACGAATTTTAGTTGAACTAAATGCGGCGTTAAACGCTGTGGAAACGACGGCTTTAGGAACAGGAATATTGACGGTTTCTGCCTGTACAACTGAACTTAACGTTGGAACACTACTCAATGCTATTGCCAAGCTAGCTGTTGCAATCAACGGTGTGCGATTCATTTTATATCTCCTGAGAACTTGTTTGAAGGTTATAGAGAGTAACGTTGAGCTAATCAAGCCAATCAAGTAGCTTGTTACGTACTATCTTCACCAGATCAAACTCAAGCTGCCAGGGGAATAAAATCAGGAACTTCTATTATGTTAGAACTTATTTTCAACTAAAATCTCTGAGAAAGTCGGATTAAATCAGGTAATTAAAAAATGATTTAATCAGAAACACATATTCATTTTCGCAAGTAGTTTATCTTCACGAGGGAAAACGATCGCTCCCAAAAAAAGAGAGCGATCGCAGTTTACGAGGTTACAGGCATCATCCTTCGATCCAAACTAGCGAAGGTCAAAGATTCACTCCATACAACAACACAACATCCGAGACCCGTGCGCTTCCACTACCACTCACTAACTCCATCCGAATCTTGTTCTCACCTTTCTTCAAAAGATTGACTGGAACAACTTCCTGAAAGACGAATTGATCAGAAACTGGGAAGGTTGAATAAGAATCTAAAAGGGGTCCTTTACCATTGATCCAAACGTCCAGATTGAGATCTTGAGAGCTTTGAAATGTTCTGACTGAAATCATTAGAACAGAGAGGGCAGAGGTTTGAAGGGTGGAGGGAAGATCAAACGTGGTTTCAAAGTCTTTGTCCCCACCCGCATCACGGCTTAAAGTGATCGCATTGTCTGTGATGACTTCGTAAAGTGCTGCATTAGCCATAACTTGTTTCTCCTTTATGTGTAGTTAACAACGTCTAGTTCAGTATGATTCCTGGTTTTGAATCGATGAAGCTAGCGTTATGTTCATTATTTTCTGCAACATAAACACTAGTTGCCAGGGGAATAAAATCAGGAAAGTTTTATCTATTGATACCTGATTTCTTCCTATGGCACCTGATATGAGATTTGAGAACAATAGGAAGCATCCCAAGGACGAGAAGACAAACAAGTTTTTCAATCCTAGGATTTCATCGACTACTTGATCTCAAAATTAGGAGAAATATCATGGCACGTTCAGATTTTGCATGGGTCAATTTTGACTTTCAATTCGATTCACAAAACACTCAAGCTACCCGAACTTTTACAATTGAGGGTAATCCCTTAGGCAGTGGTGATGCTTATCTTTTGATTCAGGCTTTTGATGTTCAAGGAAGCAATCATAGAATTTTGATTAATGGTCAAGATTTGCCCCAGTTCGATATTGTTCCACAATCAGGTAATAATCTCTGGACAACCTGGATGGATCGGGTGCCTCAAAACCTCTTGAATTCAGGAGAAAATCGCATCACGATCCGGCGAGTAGCGCCTCCTGAGGATACTTTCACGGTCGCAAATGTTCTCATTCAGTGGCGGGAGCAGGGCTAACTTAAAACAAACCCGGTTTCTCACCATTGCTTAATCTAAAAGCTTTGTGTAGAAATCGGGTTTCCTCAAGAACCTCGGAGTTGGGTGCATCCCAGTCTTGCAAGTCCCAGCTTGAGACGGCTCTTCAAGACTGCCCTACTACTGGGGCTTTGACAACTGAGCAATATTGCTCATTGCAAAAGTGGGATGCACCCTCGGAGTTTTAGGCACTAATGCTGGCCATGAAGTTCATTGCTTGATCAAAAACTCCGAGATTTGCGTAAGTCCATACGAAACATTCGTATCTAATCTTTGGAGATATCAACATGAAAACAGCACCAATGAAACTTAAGCGTGTTACTGGATTAATACTCAGTGTGCTGCTCTTGGGCACTAGTCTGAATGCTTGTGTTATGCAGTCTCTCCCAGCGATCGCGGCTCCAATAACTCAAACCACCTCTGCACAGAACCGCTATCGTCGAGCTGCCGATTATTCTGAAGCCAACGATGGGCTGGCGATGGTCGTCGTAAGGGCGGGGCAGGTTGTGTTCGAGTCCTACAAAAGAGTGAGACCAGAACGGGGACTTGTCTCTGCCAGTATGGCTAAATCCTTGTCTTGCCCGATCGCCGTGCTTAGCGTTCAAGATGGTCTACTGACCCTGGATGAACCCGTTGCTAACACAATCACTGAATGGAAAAATAATCCACGAAAATCTAGAATTACTATCCGTCAACTGCTCAACTTGACGAGCGGTATCCCAGGTGGAGATATTGCGAATATCCCCAGCTATACGGACGCGATCGCAACACAATTAACTGCGCTGCCTGGAAATCGCTTCCAGTATGGTTCGATTCCGTTTCAGATTTTTGGAGAAGTGATGCGCCGTAAATTGACCGCACGGGGAATGACGGGAACACCCTTAACCTACCTGAATTCACGCCTCTTGCAACCGATGGGTTTGAAGTATGATCGCTGGTTCAGTCCGAATGGAGAACCCAATCTTGCGTCGGGTGCTGTAATCAGTGCCAGAGAGTGGGCAAAATACGGGATTCTGCTGCTCAATCGCGGACGGTGGCAAGGACAACAATTGTTGAATTCCGGCCTGCTGAACCAGTGCTTCCAGGGCACAGAGGCAAATCCAGCCTATGGCATCACATTCTGGCTGAACAAGCCTGGTTTAACCCACAACGGGTTGTCTATGCAGCCGATTCGCGCAGCTTCTGACTCAATGGTGATGGCGATCGGGGCAGGCGATCAAGTAATGTTTGTATTACCAGAGCAAAATCTGGTGGTGGTGCGGCAGGGGCGTTTGCTTGAAACTGGCGGGTTTAATCGGGAGAAATTTCTGAACCTGGTACTAACCGGAGCGGACTAAATGATGGACTCTGTATCTCGCTATTCTTACCAGGTAGGTGGAAGTTTGCCAATCCAGGCGACGAGTTATGTTAAACGGGAGGCAGATACAGAGTTTTTTGATGCATTGAAGGCAGGAGAATTTTGCTATGTGTTGAACTCGCGGCAAATGGGGAAATCGAGTCTGCGAGTCCGGACGATGCAACGCTTGCAGGCCGATGGAGTGACCTGTGCTTTTGTTGATTTATCAGGCATTGGCAAACAGGGCGTGACACCCGAAAAGTGGTATTCCGGCTTGGTGAATGGCTTGGTGAGTAGTTGTTTGTTAGCAGACAAAGTTAACTGGCGACAATGGTGGCGATCGCAGCAAGAGTTCTTTTCCCCCGTTCAACGTCTGCACCTATTTATTGATGAGATTCTCCTGACCGAGATTTCCAGCAAGATTGTTATTTTTATTGATGAAATTGATCGCGTCCTGAGTCAAGATTTCTCCCTCGATGATTTCTTTGCGCTCATTCGTTTCTTCTATAATTGCCGTGTTGATAATCCGGTCTATAACCGCCTTACGTTTGCCTTGCTTGGTGTGGCAACTCCCTCCGATTTGATTACCGATAAAACTCAGACCCCATTCAACATTGGTCGAGCGATCGCACTGCAAGGCTTTCAACCGCATGAAGTCCAACCCTTAGTGACTGGACTGCAAGGCATCGTCAGTGATCCAGAAGCCGCGATCGCTACTATCCTAAACTGGACGGGTGGACAACCCTTTCTGACCCAAAAGCTGTGTCAGTTAGTCGTTCAGGAGCAGAGGAGTCAAGGAGTGGAGGGGTGGAGGAGTGAAGAAGTTGCCTCACCCCCTCACCTCATTGATCACCTCGTCCACACTCACATCATCCACAACTGGGAAGCTCAGGATGAACCAGAACATTTGAAGACGATTCGCGATCGCCTATTGAGAAATCAGCAAAAAGCAGGACTGCTATTGGGCTTCTATCAACAGATTTTGCAGCAGGAAGCGATCGCTGCCGATGGTAGTTCTGAGCAAACTGAGTTACGCCTGTCCGGGTTAGTGGTTCAGCAACAGGGCACGCTCAGGGTTTACAACCGTATTTATCAGCAGGTGTTTGACTTCGCTTGGATTGAAAAACAACTTTCAAAGCTGCGACCCTATTTTGAAGCCTTCAATGCCTGGGTTGCCTCCAATCGACAAGATGAGTCTCGTCTATTACGAGGAGAAGCGTTGCAGGATGCTCT
Source organism: Leptolyngbyaceae cyanobacterium (assembly GCA_046080785.1). Lineage (GTDB taxonomy): Bacteria > Cyanobacteriota > Cyanobacteriia > Leptolyngbyales > Leptolyngbyaceae > JBJTUO01. The sequence continues at coordinate 9,941 of JBJTUO010000047.1, forward strand.
CACCTGGGCAAAGCATCAGCACTTGAGCGATCTGGACTATCGCTTTCTGGCAGCCAGCCAGGAGATGGAAAAGCGAACCGTGCAACAAGCATTAGCCGTTAAAGAAGAAGAGAGTCAGATCTTAGCGGCAGCAAATGAAACTTTAAACCTGGCAGAACAGAAAGCTCAGGATGAACTCGCAAAAGCCAAACGAGCCGCCAAAAAGATCATTGGCATTGGTTCCATTATTTTGGCTACCTCCCTTGCGGTTGCTGGAGGCGTCAGTTGGCAAGTACGGCAAGCCCACCGAGAATTAGCCGAAACAAACGCTGTATTATCGAGTGTTTATTCCCAGACTGCCTTAAATTCCAGACCTTTCGATGCCCTGTTACATGCCCTCAAAGCAGGACAACAATTGCAAACCTTACAACAGGAGCATCCTGTAAAACCCGTCGTTTATACTCAGGTCGTCTCGACTCTACAAGAAGCCATTTACAACATTAGAGAATCTAACCTCTTTAGAGGGCATAACGACAGAGTGTTAACTGTTCGTTTTAGTCCCAATGGCAAACTGCTTGCCTCTGCCAGTGCTGATAAGACAATTAAACTATGGGATATCAACGGTACTTTATTGAAAACCCTTAAAGGACACCGCAATACAGTCTGGAGTGTCAACTTTAGTCCCGATGGCAAGCTCCTCGCTTCGACTGGGAATGATGGAGCAATCAACATATGGAATACTGAAACGGGCAAGTTGCTCAAGACGTTGCAAGGTCATAATCGGATGCTGGCCAATGTGAGTTTCAGCCCTAATGGCAAACTCCTGTCGGTTACAAGTTGGAATGGCACAGTCAGGCTATTTGATCTTGAGCGGGGCAAGTTGTTGAAAATAATCCGAGCGCATCAAGATATTGCCAGCGATAGTCGTTTTAGCCCAGATGGGAAACTTCTAGCTTCTGCCAGTTTTGACAAAACCATCAAGATCTGGAGTGTTGCAGATGGTGAAGTAGTCCAGACTCTTAAGGGACATCGCGATCGCCTCACCAGCATTAGTTTTAGTCCGGATGGTAAGCTTCTGGCTTCTGCCAGTTTTGATAAAACCGTAAAGCTGTGGAATTTGGAGACTGGCGAAGTTCTCAAAACGTTTGAAGGTCACAGTGCTCCGGTACGAAGCGTCAGTTTTAGTTCTACTGGCAGGATGCTGGCTTCTGCGAGTGAGGATGGCACGATCAAACTGTGGGATCTGTTGGCAGAGGAAGACATTGAACCTCAAACCCTAAAAGGTCACGCAGGGCATGTCTCAGATATTACCTTTAGCCCCGATGGGAAAC
>JBJTUO010000048.1:0-23637 GCA_046080785.1 Leptolyngbyaceae cyanobacterium
AAGATAAAGGAGGGGCATGGCCATGAGATTCCCGCTGAGTTTGAGATCTTAAGCGTCTCATGAAATGCCTCCTTTTTAGCCACTGTCTCATTTGAGAATCCTCAACTATCAGGGCTTCCAGGACTTTTCTGCACCACTAAGCTCCTTGATCTCCTAACTCCTTGATCTCCTAACTTCTTGATCTCCTGACTCCTTGAACTCCTAACTCCTGCTGCGCCTGTGACTGCAAAAACATCCCCTCAGAAAACTCAAAAATTGATGCTTCAACTTAAAAGGGATGGAGTACATTGAGACCGAGCTAATTTATGGCTAACCCCAGACCTACTCTTTATCCAGTTTTGGGTGACTTGCTGGTTGCCTACGGCTGCCTGCTTGATATGGAGTTGGTTGGCTCACTGACCTTTTACCGGCGACTTTCTATTTCTCTATGAAAAGAAATAGTTTTCTTGGGTTCCTGTCAATAGCTGGCTGTGGCGTAGGCTTTGGTATTATGGCCGCTAACGGTTTACCTGCAACGGCTGAGTCAATTGCCTCTGTCCAATCAGCTACAATTCCGCAACAAGTTCGTCCTACTTCTACCATGCTAGTCGTTGATCCCGCCGCTAGCAATGCCGCAACTGCAGATGGTAGTGAGCGATCGCCTTTTAAGACCATTACCCAGGCGTTACAGGCCGCTCAAACCGATACGGTTTTGCTGCTGAAACCCGGCAGTTACACCCAGGAAAATGGAGAGCAATTTCCGATTCAGCTCAAGGCTGGCGTCACTCTGTATGGTAATCCCCAGACCCATGGACAGGATGTCGTGATTCGGGGCGGGGGGACGTTCCTCAGTCCGGTTGCTGGTCGCCAATCGGTTGCCCTGTTGGTGACAGATCCATCTGTTATTACGGGTGTCACCATTACCAATCCTGATCCCAAAGGAAGCGGTGTCTGGATCGAGTCTGCCAATGCAACAATGGAGAACAATACCCTATCAAACAGCGGACAGGCAGGGCTGACTGTTGTCGGCAGAGCGACGCCCCGCATTGCTGGAAATTTCTTTACGACGAATGGAATGACGGGTCTGGTGGTGTCTGGTACGTCTCAGGCTGACGTAGAAGGCAATATCTTTGAGGCAACTGGGGTCGGCATTTTAGTAAATCAACAAGCAACACCCACCATTCGTCAAAATCGAATTACTGAAAATACAGATGGTCTTGTTGTGCAGGCAGATGCCAAACCGGTTTTACAAAACAATTCAATTGAAGGCAATCAGCGATCGCAGGTGAAGATGGCCCATGCCGAACCAGGGTCAGGTTCCGTCTCTGAGATCGGCAGTGATACGGCTATCCCCCCTCAGTCCCAAAGGATTGTAACTGCATCCCTGACTCCGGTGTTACCCTCTCTGATTACCTTTGGTCAACGGTTCTCTCCACCATCTGAGACACCCGCCCCGACAGATCAGAGCCTACCTAGCTCCATGCCGATTCCTCAAGAGGCCATGCCAACTGTAGTGGTGCAGCCAACTGCTGCCAGTAGGGCAGCCCGTCAAAAATCCCTGATCCCTGGTCAAAGCAGTAAAAGCCCACCTGTCGAGGTGTCAGCACAGCCCTCTACCCAACCCAGGGTGATGCAAACCAATTCATCTGAGCCCAACTCAGCCATTATTGAATTTGATCAACCTTTACCAGAGGCGATGCCATTGCCCCGCCCACAGGCTGCATTTGTGGCAGTTCGCCCGAAGCCAGTGCCACTCCCGATGCAACCGATCGCCCGTCCTCCATCCTTACCCGCAACCGCTGTTGTTGCCCGATCCGGTTCCTTTACACCTCCCGCTGTCACCATTCCAGTGCCAGCACCAGAGGCATCAGTAGTCCGCCCGGTTCCTCCTCCAAGTCCAACTAGGGTGACAGTTGCCCCCAACCCCTCCACAACAGTGAATCTGACAACCCTACAACTGCTACCAGTTCCAGGCCCTAACATTCCTTTAGGAAATGCAGGAAATTCGCCTGAGGTTGCGGTTTATCAGGGCCCTTTCCGTCGATCGGATGGAACCAATCCCCCAACACCACCGATGCAAATCAGTAGTCTCAGCCTGCGTTACCGGGTAGTTGTGCCGATCGAGGGTGAGGAAACCCAATCCCAGATGCAATCCTTAGTTCCCGATGCCTTCTTGACTTCTACCAACGGGCAACGGGTAATTCAATTGGGTGCCTTCAGCGATCGGTCTAAGGCTGACCAACTTGTACAAACCCTGTCAGATCAGGGTGTTAGAGCAATCCTGGAAGCATTTAAATAAGTACCTGGACATAAAAAATTACCTGGCAAACCCCCGGCTGTCGCCGTCCCCCTACAAAGGGGGACTACAGAGGATGTACTCAATCGCGTCGAGCTATCTGCCCCCGGCTGTCGCCGTCCCCCTTGGTTCTAGCGCAGCGGCGCGTTAGCGCGGGGACTACAGGGGGTGTATTCAATAGCGTCCAACTACTTAAAAAGCGGATTCTGGATTTGTGGTTGACTTGTTTGTCTATGGCACCTTAAAACCAGGGGAAGTTAGCTATCATCTGTGTTCTAGACAGGTCGTGCGATCGCAGTTAGCGGTGATTGAGGGAAGCATATACCACTTGCCCTTAGGTTACCCGGCCGTCACGCTAGAACGGACTGGCAGGGTGATTGGTCGTCTTCTCAGTTTTGCCGATGAGCAGATTTTGGTAGCGCTGGATGAATACGAAGCCCATGCCCCAGAGGTTTTAGAGCGGCATGTGCCCGGTATCTTAATCGAGCAAGTGCAGTATAACCGTCAACAAGTTCAAACCTTTAGCGCAGATTCAAATCAGCCTCTAACTTTTGCCTGGATCTATACCATGAGCTTGAAGCAAATTCACTACTTGGGCGGAGTGCTACTCCCCGATGGGGTATGGCATTGTAACCAGGACTACCGCACATTCTGATCTAGGTGATTCCGAAGGGGCGAGACGGGCTTAGACTCCGCAGCCTTTGGAATTGGAACCAGGGGTTGATCAAGGGCAATCAATAGCGCCTCAGAATTAACGGCCGTAGTTGGTTCAGACTGCGGGCGCTCAGCGAGTTGAGGTACTGGCCCACGCCCCAGGGGAACCCCCGTCAATAGAGCAACAGCAGCGGCAGCGGCGATCGCGGCCCCGCCCCAAAGCAACCGTAATCGGGGACGGCGCTCGACCCGTTCTAACACCTGCTCCACCGTTTGTTGCACGGACTGCTGAGGCGTTGGCACTGGTAGACTTTGAAGCCCCTGGCGCAGCTTTAACAAACGGGAGTACAACCGTTGGATGGCGGGATCGGCGGTCAGCCATTCTTCTACCTGTCGCCTTTCTGTGGCTGTCACCTCTCCATCCAGATAGGCACTCAGCAATTCAAAGCGATCGCGTTGAACTGGTTCTTGCTCGACCGGGCGAGGATTTTTAGCTTGCGATCGCGGGTCATTGTTGTAGGAATCAAAACTAGAATTCATCTTTGTTATCACTTCACACTGAGATGGTGTGCACCCAATCAATCAAACCCAGAAAACTGGCACCTTACATAGCCTACTGATCCCCTTATTATGCAATAAGCGCTGAAGGAAAATGCTGACTTCACACTATCAACATAAAAATACTGGTATCAAGCATCTAGATAGGGCTGGAGCTGAGATTGTAACCGTAACCGGGCACGAGCAATGCGGGATTTTACCGTACCAAGGGAGACGCCTGTAATTTCAGCGATTTCTTCATAGGCCATGCCTTGTATCTCCCGCAGTACAATCGTCGTACGGAAAGCTTCTGGTAGATCTGCGATTGCAATCTTCAACTGATCATAAAACTCTTGCGTGGTCATGTGCTCTACGGGCCCTGGCGTATCAGCGGCAATCTCCCAACCCATCTCTCCATCTTCTATCGAGATGGGGGCGTCTAGAGACACTGGAAGCTGGTTGCGCTTGCGCTTCCGCAATTCATCATAAAACAGATTAGTAGAAATGCGGCTCAGCCAACCGCGAAACTTTTCAGGTTCTTGCAACCGTTTAATGTTGCGGTAGACCCGAATCCAGACCTCTTGCACCAGATCAGCGCGATCGTGCCAGTCTGGGGCCAGGTGATATAGCATTCTTTCAACATGAGCCTGATAACGCCGAACCAGCTCTGAGAAAGCAGAGCGATCGGGGTGGAGCCCTTTCTGGCACTGCACCACAAGATCGTAGTTAGAGAGCTGATCGATCCGCACAGGCACTCTAGGCGTTGCTGCGTCAACCGTAGACCAGGATACAGGAATAGAGGAATTCATGGACGGAATTTGATCGAAACCTGACCCCTTTGACGGCAGATTAGATCAGAAGGTTCCCCCATTACCAGGGCAAAATCTAGGGTTTAAATCGGTATAATTTTTTACCCCGTCTCCCATTCATTAAAGCTTAGTCAACAGATTGAAGATTATGTAGATTTGGCAAACTCAGGCACAAATGGCCTTACCTCTACTGGAAGTGTCACGTAGCATGGGGCTATCCCGCATCTGATATTTCCTGCAGTGCATTCCTTTTTTTTTAGTCGGCATGGTTAGCCAAGCTCTCAAACCTAAAATGCATTATGGCCCAACCCTGTATGGCTCCTCGTCCCGTTTGTTAGCGGTGAGTCAACAAAAGAAAAGTGGGCTAATTTTATGTAAGCCATACCATGCCGAATTTGCAGGGCCTGGAGCGGCTGTCAACAGTCTTGAAGAGCAACCCTACCTGGGAGTGATTGCGGTTGGTGCTCCTGATTTGGTTCAGGTCAAGACTTATCAAGATCGACAAAATGCCTACAGCCGTAGAATTCAATGGATTCGCTGGCTGCAAAAAATCGCAGAACACCAAGACCCCCTCCAGCGAGCTGAAAAATTATTAACAAATTTTGAAGAATTTTTTGGTCGGGATATCGTTGCTCAATTACCAGATGTCATCCTCTCGCTCCTAATCGGTGTGTTTCCCCAGACCATTAGCATTGCCCGATCTCACCACTTGAAATCGGATGAGTCAGAGCTATCAACCGACTTGCTGCAAAAAATTCACCTCCTCCATCCCACCACGTTTCAGGTTCTTGATCATCAGCCAACTTCATCAGCTTTAGCCAATCTGGCGCAAAAAACAGCCTATTATCAATCCTCTCCCGTGATTTAGGGCAATTGGGTAGGAGTAAAATCAGTAGGATGGAAGACGCATACCTTGCGCTCTAATTTCCCATGACGCCTCCTTCCTCTGCCCGCCAGCAACAACTCCAAGCTCTGGTACAAAAATTTGACCTGTTAGATAGCTCACCACTTCAGTGGGAGTTGTTAGACCGGGCCTTGACTCATCCTACGGTATCTAGCACTGATAACTATGAACAATTGGAGTTTCTCGGTGATGCCGTGGTACGACTGGCAGCAGCAGAGTTTTTGTTAACCCGCTATCCCCACTTGTCTGTGGGTGAGTTTACTGCCATTCGCTCAATTCTCGTCAGTGATCGGGTGCTGGCCCGCATTGCCAATAGTTACCAGTTGGATCGCTATTTGCTTGTTGGGGGCAGTGCTGTCAACGATGCATTAGGCCGTGGCTCCCGTTTGGCTCAGTCTCTAGAAGCCATTTTGGGTGCCCTCTATTTAAGTACCCAATCCCTGAGTTTGATTCAGCCCTGGCTAGATCCTCATTTTGAGCACTTGGTACCAGAAATCTACAATGACCCCGCCCGCCAAAACTATAAAGCAGCTTTGCAGGAATGGAGCCAGGGGCAGTACAAGCAACTACCAGAATACCGGGTTACAGAAAGTAAGGCGACTGCAAGGGGAGAAGATCGATTTGTTGCTGAAGTTTGGTTACGAGGCAAATGCCTGGGACAGGGAAAGGGCCGCTCCATTAAAGCAGCGGAACAGGCCGCAGCCCAAGCCGCCTGTGAAGGTATTTTTCAAGCCCCAGCCCCTCAATAGACCCTTAGTCTCCTCTCCCCTGTACTAAATCATCGGGTTAACGGGGACGTGATACGTTCTTTTGGGCAGGAAGAAGATCTTTACGAGCTAGATATTCATGCAACTCATGGGGTTTGAGATGACACAGATCTTTAGAAAGCTCACTCGTTTGGACTGAGCGGCCGATAGTTGGAACTAACACCTCTCGCATCAACCCTAAAATTTGAGGCTCAGCGACCAGAACCAAATTTTGAACCTGGTGTACCTGGAGTAGATGCTGGGTGCAATTAGCAATCTCCTGGGCAAACCGACGTTCAAACTCGACCCGGTGATTATCTCGGTGATCGTCGTAACTGTGGGCCTGCCCCCCTGCGCCACGGTTACGTCCCGTTTTGGATTCAGTCCACAATTCCTGATCCTGAAGATCGTTGGTCGAGTTGCTAATACCCTCACATTCAATCAAATTTGGCCCTGATTGATATTCTGGGAATTCGACTGGCTCCAAAGTCAAGAAACGGGCTCTGGTACCATCAATGACTGCAACAAGATGTTGACTCATAGGAATCATCCATAATTCTTCCTACTTTGATCCTACTCAATCGGGGATCAATTCCTTTCTAAACCAAAAGAAAGCTTAGAATTGTTCACAAAAGATCATGTATAGCTTGGGGTGTTGTTTAAGGAGTCAGAATTCAGAATCTAGAATCCAGAATTCAGAATCCAGAATCTAGCAGCCTGGTAAACTCCTGACTCCTTGATCTCCTAACTCCTTCTCTCCTCCCTCCTGTCGCTAAATGGACGGAGGGACTTAAGTCGACAAATCTGTGATTAAATAAATCACCGTATAGTTATCGATATATAACCAGTGATCCCGATGTCCAACCCTAGTCAGCCTGTGCTTCCCCCTGCCATGTTGGAAGCTGTTGCCGATTACTTCAAGGTGTTGTCTGAAACCAACCGGTTACAAATTTTACAATGCTTGCGGCAAGGGCCAATGAATGTGATGGAACTGTGTGAGGCCACGGGACTAGGGCAGGCCAATCTCTCTAAGCATTTGAAAGCAATGACCCAGGCGGGGATTTTATCCCGCCAGCCCAAGGGCACCAGTGCCTATTACCAAATTATTGATCCCCTGGTATTTCAGTTTTGTGACCTGGTTTGTAGTCAAATTCAAGACCGGTTGCGGCAACAGGCAGAGACGTTTAAGCAACTCAATTCACTGCCATTAAATAGTAGTGGTTTGCAGATAACGGCCATGCCAGAGGCCAAAATGCCCAAACCAAACCGTTGATTTATTACAGTAAGCATCCAGCAGCCTTTTCATTCCTGGAATCAGCAATAGCTGAATGTCTGCTAGCCAACCTGAGTGCAGGCCACACGGAAACCAATGTCATAGCTTGTGGCGTTGGCATCAAATCGTCCCCGAAAGGCAGAACGACAGGGATTTGGGCCGCCATTCCAGCAACCACCCCGCACAACCCGTTCTGGGCTAGAGGCGTCTGTCAACCAGGCAGATCCATCTTGCGGGGCACCTTCATAACTAATATGCCAGACATCGGCACACCATTCCCGCACCTGACCATGCATGTCGGTTAAACCAAAGCAATTGGCAAAGGGGAACTGATTAACTGCCGTGGTCTCTCGCAGATCGACCCCGATCGGCCCCTGACCGTAGCAGCCTTTACTGCAAATTCTGCCGTTATACTCCCAATCCACGCCGGAGTAGTTCGCTAGATCAGTTGTGATTGTGGCACCAGGCCAAAAAGGGGTAGTTGTTCCGGCGCGGCAGGCATACTCCCATTCAGCCTCCGTCGGTAAGCGGTAGGAGTGGCCAGTCAGGACAGCCAGCCGGTCGCAAAACTCTACCGCATCAAACCAGGAGACCTGCTCCACAGGTCGGTCTGCCTCAGAAAAACAGGCCGGATGGGGGGTGAGGGGCCGATTCACAAAAGGAAGAGCGGCCACTGCCTGCCATTGAGATTGGGTGACAGGAAAACGCCCCAACCAAAAGGCGGGGACTGCCACTGGATGCAATGGGCCCTGGGAGGGGTGCCAGCCTGCTTCTGTCTCCGGCGCTCCCATGAGAAATTGACCCGCCGGAATAGACACCTGTTCTAACAAGACTGTCTGACCCAGGTCTTCTTGCCAACCAGGGATGGTTAGGGAGCGACGCTGGGTGATTTGGCCAGTGGCATCAACTTCAACCGTTTCAACCGTAAAGCAGCAGGCTGTACCCATTGTGGCAATAATCAGGAACCAACGCCCAGAACGCTACCCAGGGCACGAACTGCGTTTTGGGGTTGCAGGGCATCGATCGCTGCGGTCGGCTCATAGCCACAGTGCACCATACAATCAGCGCATTTGGGATTGCCACTGGCCCGCCCATACTGGCGCCAATCCGTGTTGTCTAGTAGTTCTTGATAGGTGTCGTAGTAGCCCTCATTCAGCAGGTAGCAGGGTTTTTGCCAGCCCAACACACTGTAGCTCGGCATGCCCCAGGGTGTACACTCGTAGTCTTTTTCCCCTGTCAAAAAGTCCAGGAACAGAGGATTGTGATTAAAGTTCCATTTCTTAGTGCCTGCTTTATAGGGGGCAAGAATTTCTTGGAACAGGGCTTTCGTTTGTTCGCGCTTGAGGAAGTGTTCCTGATCGGGGGCCCACTCATAGCTATAGCCAGGGGAGATCATCATGCCGTCTACCCCCAGGGTACTCACAAAGTCAAAAAACGCCTGTATCTCTTGAGGGTCTGCCCCTTCAAACACGGTGGTGTTAGTCGTAACCCGGAAGCCTTTGGCCTTGGCCGCCTTAATGGCTTGCACGGCGGTATCAAAGACGCCCTTGCGATCGACGCACTGATCATGCAGATCTCTCAACCCATCCAGATGGACGCTGAAGGAAAAGTACTGGGATGGCGTGAACTTATCAAGACTTTTTTCTAACAAGATGCCATTGGTACAGAGGTAGACATATTTTCGACGCGCGACCAGACCCGCCACAATCTGATCAATTTGGGGGTGCAGCAGGGGCTCGCCACCGGGGATGGCGACGACCGGCGCTCCACATTCTTCTACCGCTTTGAAACACTGTTCTGGGGTCAGATTTTGCTTCAAAATCTCGACTGGATGCTGAATCTTGCCACAGCCTGAGCAGGCCAGATTGCAGCGAAACAGAGGCTCCAGCATCAGGGTGATGGGGTACTGTTTCCGCCCCTTCATGCGCTGGGTGACGATATATTTGCCGATATCGATCGCCTGTAATAGGTTAACAGCCATATTGTTGCAAACTCCTCAAAGGTGACACCACTCAATTGAACGAACCAATAATGCTGCTAGGGCAGCAGTTAGAGACTATTTATTACGATTTACTGTCTTTTGTAACGTAATTCTGTTGTAGAAACCACTCTACGGCATCTGCTAGCGCAGTAACAATGGAAGTTTGAGGAAGTTTAAGCTGCTGCACGGCCTTGGCGGGGGCGTAAAACATCTGCTGACGGGCCATCCGCACCCCATCTAGGGGGACGGTGGCAGATTTTCCTAAGGTTGCTAAAATCATTTCATCGACCCAGGCAACGGCCAATGGAATCCAGGCTGGAATTTCCTGGGCGGGGGCGGGAATGCCAGTCATTTGAGCCAGATGATCCAGCATTTGCTTTAGGGTCAGGTTCTGGTTTCCTAAAATATAACGCTCACCAGACTTGCCCTGCTGCAGCGCCAGGAGATGGCCCCAAGCGACATCCTCAACATGGATCAGGTTCAATCCCGTATTCACGTAGGCGGGCATTTGTCGCCGCAGAAAGCGCAGAATGATGTCTCCCGTTGGGGTGGGTTTGATGTCCCAGGGGCCGATCGGCGTACTGGGGTTGACAATCACCACATCCTGACCAGCCTGGGCGGCTTTCTTTGCTTCCTGTTCCGCCCAATACTTAGATTGCTTGTAGGCCCCCACTAACTTGTGCACCGGGCTCTGGTAGGTTTCATCCGCTGGTTTGCCCGGTGGCCCCACCCCGATCGCTGCGACTGAGCTGGTGTAGACCGTACGCTCTAGCCCGGCCTGTCGGGCAGCTTGCAGAATATTGCGGGTGCCCAGCACATTATTGCGGTAAAGGGCGTCCCGATCGCGCTGCCAGAGAGAATAGTGAGCCGCCACATGAAAGAGAGCCCGGCAGCCCTGCATCTGCTGAGCTAAAACTGGATGATTGAGGTCGCCCTCAACTAGTTCCACATCTAGCCGCTTCAGATTATCCAGGCAACTTCCCGGTCGGACTAAGGCCCTGACCTGGTAACCCTGCTGTAGCAACAGACGGACGAGATTAGCTCCGACGAAGCCCGTCCCCCCCGTCACAAAGAATCGATCCATGCTGGCTTTTCCCAAATCAACCGGTAAACAATAAACTTTCCGCTGTTGGGCCGCTATCCATTGCAGGGCGGGGTGTTACCAGCGGCCCATAACATCAACTGATCTAACTCCTGTTGCATGATTTGACAAACCTGGCCATAACAGGTTTGAACGTAATCTCGATCGCGGCTCGCTTCTGTGCCATAGCGAGGAAATACAATCGGTGCTCCCACACGGGTATGGATAGTGACAGGAAGTGGCAAGTTAGGTAAGGGGCCGATCGCTAACCCCCAGGGCAACCCGAGGTAGATAGGAAAGGTTTTTGGGTCAATATCAAACAACCAGGGCAGGCCCCATTGACGGAGTTGGCAGAGTTGGGGATAGAGATCTGCCAGCACTATTAAGGTATCGTGGGCGCCATGGGAGACGACAGGAATAATCGGTACATTTTGTTGGAGGGCCAATTTGATAAACGCTTGGTTGCCCGCCAGATAAATCTGATGCCGCAGGGCATGGGGCCGAAACATATCCTGTGGGCCACCGGGGTAGACCAAAACGCTGGCTTGACTCTGCAAGGCGGCGATCGCTAATTTGGGGTGAGCCACCACTGCCCCCAGTTGGGCTGCCAGTTGGGCCAACGGTGAAAATACCTGCCAGGCGGTGGGATGCATCAGGCCATAGACCGGACGCTCTACCCCAAATCGGCGAAACCAGTCATACATCACCATGACCATGTCGGGAGCGGCCAGCCCCCCATTATGGGAGCCGACAAATAAGACAGGGCGATTGAGGGGAATGTGGTGCCAGCCACTGGTTTGTACCCGAAAGTAATGCTGGTAAAACCACTCCCAGATGGGGAGCCATTGCTGGATCACAACCGGATCCCGCTGACCCAGTGACCAGCCAGGCTTGGCCCCCTGTTGTTGCAGTTTAGGGCGAGTCTGGGTTGACGGAATTGAGGTTAAGTCAGACAAGGGATAGGTATTCAATTAGATGAAAGTATATTTTATCGCTGGTTGGGATGGGCCAGATTGCGAAACTGGGTAAATTGGGCTTCAAACAGGAGCTTAATTGTACCCACCGGGCCGTTTCGATGTTTGGCAATGATCACTTCTGAGATGCCGCGATCGGGGGTATCTGGATTGTAGTATTCATCCCGGTATAGCATCATAATCAGGTCTGCATCTTGCTCGATCGCGCCGGAATTATGGGAAACAATGCCATCAGCCAGCCAGGATGCTGGACCAGGAACCGTCAGGTCATAGACATCTGCTTCCCCCAGCGGCTCAATGGATTGAACCTGATCCCAGTCGATGTCTGAAGTTGCCCGCTCTTGAAGAGCAGCACACTTCAAGACTTCAGCCCCGTCAGCCCCTACAGAGCCAGATGGGACAAGTTGAACCTGGGAGGGCAGGGAGCGGGCCACGGCAATGCGCGAGCCACCACCCAGGGATTGCAGCTTAACCCAACCATCCAGCCCGTATAACCGGTGAGAAGCCGTAGCCTGAATCATTTTGCCGCTGGCCAGAACAAGCCGGAAGACAGGCCGGGGGCCCACCTTCCAGACCAGATCGGATCTGGCGGCTACCAATTTGCCAGCCTGATTGAGGCTGATCACCTCCGGTGTTTGCCCAACCAGCGTCTTGATTGGAACCCGGCGACCGTCAGCAAGAACCACCAGCGTATCTCCTGTAACGCACTCCCGCAGATCAGACATCATGGGGCGTTTGTTGGTGCGAGATTCCACGCTACGACTGAGTTGAGATAGGGCAATGATCGGCACGTTGAGCTCCCGGGCCAGCCCTTTGAGCGACCGGGTCACCTTGGATAATTCTTGTACCCGGTTATCGCTGCCCCCTTCCATCAATTGCAGATAGTCTAACAAGATCAGGCCCAAAGCCCCTCCCTGCTCAGCCTGCAAGCGGCGGGCCTTCGATCGCATTTCGGTGACACTGATGTTAGGGGTGTCATCAATAAAAACAGGCAATTGGGATAGGGTACTGATGGCGTGGCCTAGGGGTTCCCATTCTTGCTGGCTGATGCGCCCTGCCCGCAGCCGGCTACTTTCAATTCTCACCTCACTGGCCAACAACCGTTGCACCAGTTGTTCTTTAGACATTTCCAGGCTAAAAATGGCCACGGGCAACTTGTGAAAAGCCGCAATATTACGGGCAATGTTCATGACAAAGCTGGTGTTATGAACACAGATGTCATTGGCCACAAAGTTATGGGTTTCGGGAATGGTCAGGTCATAGACTTGCTTTAGCCCCAGGGGCTCGATTTCTACAATCTCATCCCAATAAATATCACTGGTAGCGATTTCCTCTAGGGGTTGATGGTCTAAAGCGGTTGCCAGATCAAAAAGCCGTTCACGGGTGGGTGCCTGCTTCCCCACAGGAAGATTGCTGGTAGATTGAATTCCGGCACGGGTCGCTACAGATGTCCAGGATTCTGTAGCTTTCGCAGACTGTACCATCTGCCATACTTCAATGGGAATGAGACCCCGATGCGTCTGATAGGGACGATCGGCTAAGACTGATTCAACCCTGTCCAGGGCTTCTTCTTTACCAAAGATGCCAATCTCTTGGATGAAGGTCTTGATCGAGAGTACATCGGTGATATCTAACTGCCAGGCAGGGCGGCGACCATCTCCATACTTTACCGATCGAGCTTTTAAGCGGGCGATAATGCCAAACCGCAGGAGTAGATGCTGAACCTGTCTGGCTAACCGTTCACTCACGGTGGCAAACCCCAGTTGAGCTTGACCACTGGTCAACACTGTGGCCCATCCATCGGTGGCAAACAGACGATTTAGAAAAACGGCCAACTGCTCTTTAACCAAGCGAAAAATGTTGACAGGTACCGTCTTTTCATGGGAAGCACCCGTCAAGCAGTCGTCTCCCATCAGATAGGCCAGGAGTTTAATCTGGTGGATTGGCATTTGCTCAGTGCCAAACACGGGCAAATAACGGGGCACCGCAATTTTTTGTCCTACCTGAAGTTGACTCAGAGGTTGCCAGCCTTTGAGCGTCAAATAGGGATGGGTAAGTGTGGTTTCGATCGCCCGACCAGTGGCAGTTTTAACTCGAAAGACCGGTTTAATCCCATCATCAATAAAGGCACTGGGTTGAGTCAGGTTAAACCGCCAATCGGAGCCCAGGGTCAACAGAACTGCCGATCGCTCTTGATAGATCGCTTCAATGGTTTTAACACTGCCATCTGCCAACACAATCTCCGCATCCCGACTCAAGCACTTCCCCATTGACGGACGACCGGCTACGATCACCAGATCCGATCGCTGAAACCCCTGGGTCATGGCATCCAGGTCATAAAAACCACAGGAAAGCCCTGGTAGCACCATGCCCAGAGATCGACTTTCAATGTCAGAAAAGGTGTGGGTCAGAATATCGGCGGCTGAGGCCAGGTGATTTTGGGGGCGGTCTTGAGTCACCCCAAACACCTTTTGTTCACAGCGATCGAGGACGTCTTCTAACTCGACACTGGTCTCATGGCCCAGATGGGCAATCTCATTTCCCGCTTGAATCAGCTTACGGCGCATGTACTTATCCATGACCAGGGCCGCATACTGGTCAATGTTGACGGCGCTAACAGTGCGGTCAATCAGTTGCACCAGCTTGCTTTGCCCCCCCACCTTTTCTAAGGCACCCCGGTCTTTTAGCCAGGTGGTGAGGCTCATCAAGTCTGTGGGGCGGCCCTGATTTTGTAGGGCTAGGGCGGCCCGGTAGATTTCCTGATGAGCCGTAATGTAAAACGCCTCTGGTCGGATCAGGTCAGTAATGCGGGAGAGGGCCTCCGGGTCTAGCAAGACCCCACCCAGAATGGCCTCCTCCGCATCAATATTCTGGGGTGGCAGGCGATCGCTATAGACCTGAAAGTTAAGCTCCTGAACCATAAAGGCACTCCAGCGGCGGCAAACCGATAAAACAGAGGGGGGCTGAGCCAGCAAACCGCCAGACCCAACCCCCACACTATACTGCTGAGCAGAGTTAACTTCAACTATATTTAGCGTCTTTAACGGAAGAAGCACACTAAATATAGAACTGTGATGGGAACAAACTGATTGAGGTTAGGCAGCAGTTGATATGTACTACTATAGCCGATCTCCACCAGATTACAGCCAGATTTTAGCTGGGTACCACCTCAAGGGTGAGGGTGACCGTCACTTCTGGGTGCAGTTTGATCTCTGCCTTGTAGGTGCCCAACTTGCGGACATCGGGAACGGTAATCTCCCGTCGATCGACCTCTTTCTGCGTCGCCTCTAAAATAGCGTCTGCCACGTCTTGAGCGGTCACGCTGCCAAAGATGGATTCTTTTTCCCCGGCTTGCTTGGCAATCTGGTAAACACTCACCGATTCCAGCACTTGCTTGAGCGCATCTGCTTCTATCTTCAGCGCTGCCAGCCGTTGTCGCTCAACTTCCCGTCGTCGCTCAACTTGCCTTAAGACGCCGGGAGTTACGGGCACTGCGACCCCAGAGGGGATTAGATAGTTACGGGCATAGCCGGGAGCTACCTCTACCAGGTCTCCAGAACGGCCTAATTTACTTACATCTTGGTTCAAAACCAGTTGCACACGCTTCGCCATAGTCTTTGCTCAGCCACAAGTTGTCACAGAAGATCAATATTACCGTATCGCTGTAGCCCTATGCAATGGTGGAGCGAACGCTGACTCAACCCAATCACTCCAGTCTATCTGCCTGCGTCAGTTCAGTTATGATAAAAGGGACGATGTTCAAAACCGCCCATGACCCTCGCCCTAGGTCTTTCACCGACTCGAATTGAAACTGGTCGAGGAGACATTTGCACCATCCAGCAGGGGCGAACCTGGGAACAATTCAGTCACTTGCAAAAAGGCTTCGAGAATACCCGTGGGCTGAGGTTGTTTTATTACAATGGCACGATCGAAATCCTGATGCCCGGTGAAATCCACGAGTTATTCAAAAGTATCATTGGCTTTTTACTGGAGACTTTCTTGTTCCACCGGGTAATTGAGTTTAAGCCGACGGGATCGATGACTCAGGCCAGAGAGGGGATCGTTGCTGCCGAGGCAGATGAGTCCTACGAAATTGAAGGCTTTAAGCTGTCAATTGAGGTTAACTTTACTCACCGCCAACAGTCTAAACTGGAGCGGTATCAGGCCTTGGGGGTAGATGAAGTTTGGCTTTGGGAAGATGGCGTGCTTGCGGTTTATCATCTGAGATCAGGTCAGTATGAGCAAGTAAGTTCCAGCCTGATCCCGGCCCTTGCCCCGATCGACCTACAATTACTAGCGCAGTGCATTTTAATCGGTGAAACTTCCAGAATTCAGGCGGCTCAGACGCTACTGGCAGCACACGGACTTGATTGAAGACCGCTATAGCAGGAATATGGGTTGGCTATGCGATCGCACTGTAGCTTGGCTGCAGATAAGTCTGGGTTGACGACTACTTAATTTCTGCAATTTCCTGGAGCTTCTTATAGGTTGCTTCTCCAAATCCCCCTGGTTAAGTAGTTGGACGCGATTGAATACACCCCCTGTAGTCCCCCTTTGTTCTAGCGCAGCGGCCCGTAAGCTAAGACGCATGACTGGCCAACCTTAGTAAACTGGGTAAAATTGCCTGAAAAGCCCGCCCTCGATGACTGACTAAATGCTTGTGTTCTGCTGTCATTTGGGCGAATGTCAGCCCTTGTTCAGGTACATAAAAGATGGGGTCATAGCCAAAACCACCGGTTCCTACGGGGGCAGACAATATTTCTCCAGGACAAATCCCTTCTGCCTGGGCTAGGATGTTGCCATTGGGTTGAGCTATGGCTACAACGCACACAAACCGGGCTTTGCGGTTAGGAGTGCTGCCTAATTCTTGTAATAACCGATCAATTCGATCCCGATCGGTCTGAGCATATCGGGCTGAAAACACCCCAGGGGCCCCATTTAAAGCCTCAACCTCCAAGCCTGAATCATCTGCGATCGCCCATTGAGCTGTCGCACATGCCACCTGAGAAGCCTTTAAGCAGGCATTTTTCAGAAATGTATTGCCAGTTTCCTCAATTTCCAGGTGTTCAGGTTTGAGGATGAGATTCCAGCCAGTTCCCTGGAGGTAGGTTTGCATTTCTGCGAGCTTTCCAGGGTTACCTGTAGCCACAACTAATTGAGCCATATATTAACGACAGTTATTGTTTATCTCAGGTTAGCCCCAGTTGTTGCAGTTTCAGGATGGCAGTGTAGTGACTACGCTCGTCCGTGGAGCCTCAAAAAGGGTAATGCTCTTCGTCATCTAAGCAGGCATCCAGGCTGGCAGCCAAAACATCTGCAATAACTGTTTCCAGACCAGTGGAATTGAGCGATTGGGGTGAGTGGTCTTGCATGGGGCTGGAAAGAGGAATTAAACGCAATTGCCGCCCTTCTTGGATCAAATCAATTACAACTTCCTGATCAGGATTTTGGCTTAATTCTAGGTAATCAAAGCTGAACACATTAATATAAATTGCTTGATTGACAATCAGGGTGGAACGCCGATCATCTGCAAAGACATCCAAAACAAGGCCCTCTCCACACCGGTCTTTTGAGCCTTCCTGGAGATAACAATAACGCACATGGGCTAGGTCAGACAGCACCTGCCACATATCCCGCTTGTCTACAACTGTCCCCACATCTACAATGCAGGGGGCGGCCACAGGTTTGCCATGAGATGAGGAATGGGTCATGCAGATCAAAGCCTCTGACTGAACTCAACTGTCACTTAATCAGCAAAAATAAGCCGAAATAGCAGCGCGGCTAACGCCCCAACTTTAATCGCTGACTAAGACCCCTTAGGAGCAATGAGGGATAATAAAAGACAACACAGAAATGGGAATAGAGTTTAGTATCACAACATTTTAAAACAAGCAGGAAAGCATGACCAGGCAGGTGCATCAAAGAAAGCTCAGGGGATAAATGCTCCAAACCAGGAGTGCTGTATGAAAATTTGCTATGAAACTATTTTAGCCTAATCCCTCAGATTGACTGCAACCAGACTCACGGAAATGAGTGGGCCGGGTCTGGTTGTATTTAACACCCGTAAGCCTATAGGGATCCTACTGCAACGCCTTTTGTCATAGGATTCCAGTGACTTTATCCGCCACACTCAACGATTGATGACTTCTTATGACCTCAAAGTTTTCTCCATCCTCTGGCCCAAAGCAGGCCTGGCATCCTTTGTGGGGGTGGATCAAGCAAGGGATTGCGACAGGGCTGGGAGCGATCGCTTTCTATACCTGCCTTCCTATCCCACCGTCCTGGCCACTGCAGTTCACAGGTATTGCCGCCTGGGCACCTGCGGTTGGGCTGCTCCTGGGTGGGGGGCTGGGTCTCATTGGCTGGGCTTTATTCTACGCTGGGTTCTCTCCCTTCCTGGCCAGCATCCTGCTTGTATCCGTTTGGATTGGCATCACTGGCGGGCTGCATCTGGATGGCGCAATGGATAGTGCTGATGGGCTGGCAGTCCTTGATCCCGATCGCCGCCTAGAAGTAATGGCCGATAGTCGTACTGGTGCCTTTGGCGTGATGGCAGCTATCTTGCTGGTGTTGCTGAAAGTAGCCGCCCTGGCCGACCTGAGCCATGGGCTGACCTGGGCCCTAATGCTGGCTGGGGGCTGGGGGCGCTGGGGGCAGTTGATTGCGATCTGGCGCTATCCTTACCTGAAAACAGAGGGTAAAGGTGCCTTCCACAAAGCAGCCATTCAATCAATTTGGCAGGTGATTCCTGCATCCATGGTTTTGCTGGTGATCAGTGGGCTATTGGTTGTAGCACAGACTACAGCCTGGGCGATCGCCGTGGCGATGACCTGTTGCGTGGCTGGCATCCCCTTTCTGACTGGTGCCTGGTTTAATCACAAGCTAGGTGGGCACACGGGAGACAGCTATGGAGCCGTTGTGGAGTGGAGTGAAGCTCTGATTTTGTGCGTTTTGACTCTTTTACTGTGACCTCATAAAAATGCGATGGGATCTACTGGGTTGCCACTGGTTCGCACTTCAAAATGCAAATGGGGCCCCGTCGAAAGGCCCGTGGATCCCACAGCGGCGATTGGCTGACCTCGTTGAACCGTTTGACCTTCTGACACATACAGTTCGCTGGCATGCCCATAGAGGGTCGTTAGCCCGTTACCGTGATCAATCACGACCGCATTGCCATAGCCGCCATACCAGCCAGCCAGAATTACAGTTCCTTGATCGGCGGCAAAGATGACCGTACCGTAATCGGCACCAAAATCAATGCCCGCATGGAAGCGACGATAACCCAGGATAGGATGGAGACGCCAGCCAAACCCACTGGTAATCGGGCCATCGCTAGGGTAAACAAACTGACCATTCCCTTGAATCGCCACTCCCCCATAGGGCGATCGCTGACGAATCAGCAGCGCGATTGATTGGGAGTCTTTAGCCAGTTGAGATTCTGCTGCCTCCAGGGCCCGCCGGTCACTTTTGAGGCGAGTAATCATTTCCTGCTGGGAGTTGGCCTGGGATTCAAAGTCTGCTTTTTGAGTGAGCAGTTCTTGCTGCAGCAAAGCAGTCTGGTTGCGACTCTGCTCAACCTGATCCCGACGTTTTTCCAGACGCTTTGACTCCTCCTGTAAATCAGTCAGCATTTGACGATCAGCTTTATAAACCTGTCTCAATTGACGCCGTCGGTCTAAGAACTGATTCAGGTTTTCACTTTGTAGCAGCACCGCCCAGCCCCGATCGAGTTGCTGCCGCTGCAAAAAGCGGAGTCGGGCTACGGTAGAAAATTGCCTTTGATAAAAGGCTTGTTCTGTCTTAACTAGAGAGGCTTCTAAGGTTTGTAGATGCCGAGTTTCCTGCTGCAGACGACTTTCAGTCGCTTGAATTTGAGTAGAAGTGGCTTTAATCTGCTGCTTCAATCCCTTGAGATGCTTCTGAACAGCATTCTCCTGGCCTCTCAACTGATCACGTTGCTTGAGAATCTGGGTGCGCTGTTGCTCAACCTGCTGCCGTTGCTGCCGCAATTCCTGGAGAGATGGAGTTTGAGCCAGGGTGACAAACGGGTGGGTTGCCAGCCCGGCCCATAGCATCAAGCCCAGGCCCAGTAAGACCAACAAAACTAAAAAAAGTGGCGATCGATGGCTCTGGATCCTGAACTGCATGACGTCACAGAATAACCATTCCAGTAAAGCAACCACTATTATGGCCGGGGCAGCCCATTTTGCAAACGTTCCACCTCAGACTGTTACCCCAAAAATCTGCTAACCCAAAAGTCTGACTAAAAATTTTGGGGCTCCAGCACTGACTCGTAGCATAGAACACTATTTGCCGTAAAATTACCTAGTAAAAAGTTAACACGTTTTTCTTGTCCCTTGAAGATTGGGAAAAGCCCTGTTAAAAAAGTGGCGTACTGAGGAACCCAGCCATTAGAGTTGGCTCATTAAAAGGTGTCCGTTTCCCAACTTAATCGTTTTTACTTTTTAAGATAAGCAGATGCAGGTAACCCCAATTCGCTCACATTCAATGGTAATCCAGCCTGAAGGCACACTGAGCGCTGCCAACATTGTTGAGTTGCAGCACCAACTGTTCTCAGTTTTACACTCAGAGTCCAATTCCAACCTGATTATTGATCTCAAACAAGTAGAGTTAATTGATAGTGCGGCACTAATGATGCTGGTTTCTGCTCATCATGCAGCTCGCCAGCGCAATAAGCGCTTCCTGCTATGTTCCATACCCCGATCGGTGCAGATGATCTTTGAATTGACCCAACTGGATCAGGTATTCGAAATTTTGGAGGTGGCCACCCCATTTGACCTAGCAGCTTGAGGGGAGAGAAAATTGTCCAGTAACAGTTTCGCTTTGCGCTAAGGTTAATCTGCCTTTAGATCTTTTAAGTAACTTCACTGAAGTATCTCCATTGTTGCAGTAGCATTAAATACTAGTAGTTATTTGCGGCAAGCGGGTAGCAGCAATGGTGCAAATAATTCTCTTTGATACGGGGGCTGCTTTTAACAGCTCTGACATCGGGCTAGACACCCTGGTTGACTTCACCCCGACTGTAGACCGGATTATTCTGGATAAGACTAGTTTCACCGCCCTGACCAGTGCAGTGGGCAATGGTTTTAGTCTTGCAACTGAGTTTGCCACGGTTACGACCGATAGCGCTGTTGCTGCCAGTCCGGCTCGCATTGTTTACAACACCAGTAATGGCGGCTTGTTCTATAACCAGAATGGCAGTGCAACGGGGTTGGGCACAGGCGCGCAGTTTGCCAGTCTGCTGGGCAACCCGGTGATCACAGCCGCTAACTTTGTGATTCAGGCCTAGTAGTCCGTTTCATTCCTGGAAGCAGCAATGCCGTGATGTCGGTATACTGAGCAAGGCTAAAGCAGTGGGCCAGGATTGCAGAACAGGAGGGCAACCGTTGTGGCGATCGCAGTAGAGAGGTTACTGACTCCGGATATTCTACGTCCGGCCCGCTACCTGGGAAATGAGCGGGGGGCGGCGCATAAACCGTGGGACTCGGCTACCATCCGCTGGGTGCTGACCTATCCTGAAGTGTATGAAGTGGGTGCCTCTAATCTGGGGCACATCATTTTATACAACATTCTCAATGCCCAGCCTCGTCAGTTGAGCGATCGGGCCTACCTACCAGCCCCCGATCTGGCCGCCAAGTTGCGGGCAACCCATACGCCTCTGTTTGCAGTCGAGTCCCGTCGTCCCCTATCTGAGTTTGACATTTTGGGCTTTAGTCTCAGCTATGAGCTAGGTGCTACCAACATTCTAGAAATGCTGGATCTGGCTGGTATTCCCCTGACCTGGCGGGAACGCCGCACTCAAAGTCGCCAAAGCCCAGGCAGTTTTCCCTACCCCTTCATTTTTGCCGGGGGGCAGACCGCCACCTCAAACCCGGAACCCTACGCCGACTTTTTTGATTTTATTGCCTTAGGCGATGGGGAAGAACTGCTACCTGAAATTGGCCTGGTGTTAGAGGAGGGCAAAAGAGCCAGGCTGGGCCGTGATCAATTGCTTCTGGATTTGGCCCAAATACCAGGGGTCTATGTGCCTCAGTTTTACGACATGGCGGCGGATGGTGCCGTTTACCCCAACCGGCCTGATGTGCCAACTCGCATCCTGCGCCGGGTTGCCACCCCCATGCCAGCCTACTCCATTGGCCTGGTGCCCTCTGTAGAAACAGTTCACGATCGCCTGACCGTTGAAATTCGGCGGGGGTGCACCAGGGGGTGTCGGTTTTGCCAGCCGGGGATGTTGACTCGTCCAGCCCGAGATGTGGCACCCGCCCAGGTGATAGAGGCGATCGAAGAGGGGATGCGGGCCACGGGTTTTAATGAGTTTTCCCTGCTGTCTCTCAGTTGCTCAGACTATCTGGCCCTACCTGCGGTGGGGATGGAAATTAAAAATCGACTGCAACAGGAAAATATTAGCCTCTCCCTGCCCAGTCAACGGGTTGATCGGTTTGATCACAACATTGCCAATATTATTGGGGGCACCCGCAATACTGGTCTGACCTTTGCCCCAGAGGCTGGTACCCAGCGTCTGCGCGACATTATCAATAAAGGTTTGACCAATCAGGAGTTGCTGCGTGGCGTCAAAACAGCCCACGACCAAGGGTGGGACCGGATCAAGCTCTATTTTATGATCGGGTTGCCTGGTGAAACCGATGTAGATGTTTTGGGGATTGCCGAAACCGTGCGCTGGTTACAACAGGAATGCCGTACACCGGGCAGAAAACCACTGGGCTTTAATCTGACTATTTCTAACTTTACCCCCAAACCCCATACGCCGTTCCAGTGGCATTCTGTCTCCACGGCAGAGTTTGCACGGAAACAGGCCTTATTGAAAGAGGCCTTCCGGGGCATCCGTCATCTAAAAGTAAATTTCACCGATGTCCGCATTTCCGCAATGGAAGATTTTGTCGGTCGGGGCGATCGCCGTCTGGCTCCGGTTGTGCGTCGAGCCTGGGAACTGGGCGCAGGGATGGACTCCTGGTGGGAAAGTCTGGATCGAGCCTTTGGGGCCTGGACCCAGGCGATCGCTGAAGCTGGCTTGACCTGGAAATATCGCCAGGTAGAACAGGGGGAATGGCATCTCGTGCAGGCTTCTGAAGAGGAGAGCGGTCGGGCTGCCCAGTTGCCTGATCTGGATCGGCCCTTGCCCTGGGATCATTTAAATACGGGCATTGACAAACAATGGCTGCAAGATGATTTGCAGCGGGCTTTGGCAGCGGCAACCGTACCGGATTGTTCCTTTGCAGGATGCTCCCACTGTGGCGTTTGTGGCACTGATTTGGGGCATAACATTGTGATTCCATCACCCCCTATTCCCGAATTTAAGGGCCATTTTGCTCCCAATCAGGCCCGTGTGCAACGGTTGCGGGTCTGGCTAGGCAAACAAGGCGAAATGGCCTATCTCAGTCATCTGGATTGGATGCGCTATCTTGATCGAGCTGTGCGGCGGGCCGCTCTGCCGATTGCTTACACCAACGGCTTCCACCCAGGGCCACGGATCAGTGCGGCTAATGCCCTGTCTCTGGGTATTACCAGCTCTGGTGAGGTTCTAGACTTTGAACTGACTCAACCGATCAGTGTCGATCAGTTTCAGCAACAGTTGGCTGCTCAGTTGCCGCCAGAGATGCCGATTTATCGAGTAGAAACGGTGCCAGTGGCGGAGGTTTCAGCGACCCAACGGCTGGAAAAGGCGGAATATAGCATTACCGTCAGTGTAGATAGTGATGCCTCCTCAGACCTACCCACCCTGCAAGATTGGCAAGGGTGGATTGACCAAATCCTCAGTAGGGAGGTCATTGCATTGGAGAAAACAACAAAATCTGGCAAAAAACAAATGATCAACTGCCGCGATCGCTTGTTTTCTCTGGCGTTAGAGCCGCTGTCTGCCGACGCAGAAACCCAATCTATCCGATATGTCGGGAGTTGTCGCAACGATGGCACCCTACTTCGCCCTGAGCAGGTTGTCTATATGCTGGAGCAGGTTACCCAACGGCCTTTTTACCTGGTAAAAGCCCACCGCAACCAACTGATTCTGGCAGAAAACCAGTTGGGGCTGGAAACAAATGAAGTTGAGTGAGCTGCCTGAATTGAGGGATTCGTGACATACTCCCGACACTCATGCATTTGCATAGATCGCGGGCTTCTCAGTGACCCCTGGTATCCCATCGGGCGCTTCCTGAGCTTTAAGAACGGAATGACCTACCGCTCTATATTTGATATTGATTGCTGCATTATGGTCACGGTCTAGTTGCAATCCACAATGATGGCAAGAATGCCATCTATCCTGGATTTCTTTTGGAACCTTCTGACCACAACCGGAGCAGTCTTGCGTTGTACCGTTGGGATTCACAGCAATCGTCATCAACCCAGCATTCGCAGCTTTGACTGAGAG
>JBJTUO010000049.1:0-66612 GCA_046080785.1 Leptolyngbyaceae cyanobacterium
GCCGCAACCTGCTCTGCTTGCCACTGGTGAGTGACGGCATCATAGCGGTATCCCAGATAATACCAGACCAGTTGATTGGTTGTAGCATCATCCAGCGTGTCATTGAGAATCGCCCAGAGGGTTGCAGTGGTTAAGGGTGGCAAATCAGATATCATAACAGTGCAATCAAACACTCCCATCTAGACTCTACCCGCTTTAGACTGCACAATAGAGGGCGTCCTTGTTGTTGCCCAGTTGCCGAGTTAATTTAAGCCCCCCCAGACCTCCTATGAAACCGATCAACCTGCCAGGCCTGCCCCCTCTATCTCAACTCCAACCTGTACACTGGCTGGCATTGGGGTTGACGGCTTTATTAACAGCAGGGACAGCCAGTGTATTGGCGATCCGGCTGCTGTTAGACTCTAATGCTAACCTGCCCAACTGTCAAAACCCAGAAGGGTTGGCCCCCCTAGAGCAAATTTATTGTGCTGATAATATCGCCGGTAAAGGCTCTAATGAAGATCTGCAATCCGCGATCGCAATGGTGGCAGCAATTCCAACTGATGAGCCGTTGCGAGAGAGCGGCGATCGGCGGGTTGAGCTTTGGGCAAAAGAACTGCTAGAGCGGGGTGAGGCGGCTTTCCAGGACGGTAAGTTAGAGGAGGCTATTAAAATTGCTCAGTTGATCCCAATTCATGTGGTGCCGCGAGATCAGGCAGAAGCTCAAATTAAATCATGGCAATCTATCTGGGACAAGGCTGACGAGGTTTACCAAGAAGCTCAAGGCCAGTTAGAAATTGAAGATAATCAAAACTTTTTAGCGACTGCCCGGAAATTGTTGCCAATCGGCAATCGTTATTGGGCGACAATCAAGTATCAAGAACTGATGGAGCAGTTAGAATCCCGTCAGCGACAGCAGACCCATCAACCAGTCCCTAATCCCTCCACTGCGGCCAACAGTTCCGCTAAAATACCCGACCCTGCCCAGCAGTGGTTTGAAAACCAGCAACAGGGTGCTAACGCTCGCCTCGCAAAAGCTCGCCAATTGGCGGAGCAAGGAAACCTGACGAATCTAAAGGCCGCAGTTACCGAAGCAGAGCAAGCAGTTTTTAATGTTAGTAATTCTGATCGGGCCCAGCAGGAAATTGAAAACTGGAAGCGGCAGATCGAAGCTATTGAAGATGAAGCCCAATTTGAGCGGGCGATGCGCCTGGCTCGCAAGGGCGATGAAAATAGCCTGCAAGCAGCGATCGACCAGGCCAATCAGATTTTTTACGGGCGGCGGCTATACGACAAAGCCCAACGTCAGATTGAGCAGTGGAACCGAGAACTGGTGAACCTGCAAAACCAGAAGCTGAATCAGGTATTGTATGGCAATAAGAGTAGCAACCCCTAGCCAGGTCAATCATCGTTGAGTGGCCCTGCCAGAAATTCAAACTCTCAGCCCTGACCAGTTTGAGCCTACGATTAGAGGCTATGCTACAGGGCCAACAAGTTTGATCACAAACACTAAGGCCTCTTGCTCATACTCACTCAGGCGCATTTCAAGCCGACAAGTATGGGTAGCTCCCAGATCGAGCAGTTCAACGCTAAGGCTGCCCGCATCGCCGCGTTGGGCGATGGCAATCAGGTTATTGCCTCGCAAGGTCAGGCTTCCTCCCTGGGGGAAAGCCCCCTCTACCCGCAAAGAGTTAGGGGGTAGAGCCAGTGGGCAATAGTCAACTTGTAAGCTTAGAGGCCCTGCTGCCGTTAGCCACTGGTGTTGAATCGATTTGCCTGCGGAAGCTGTCAGCGTCAACGCGGTTAAAATCTGTTGAGCTGCTAAAAGAGACAACACCATCTGCTGAGTTGTTTCAGCAGACTCGTAGCTAGAGGGGTAGGTCGCTTCAGCGGGCAATGCTGTAACAGATCCACCAGACCGAACCGGTGAGGCCATGACTAGGCCAGCCAGATAATGCAATGCCGGATCTTGGCCAGGGAACAGATCTTCTACTGCACGCACCAGTTTAGCTCCCTCTCGTAGGGAAGACTGAACCATCTCCTGGCAGTGTTTGAGCAGTTGGGCCAGCACTGCCTCCGGCATAGCAACGGGAAGACTAAGCTGAGTTAGGTGCTTAATCCATGGCCCATTTCGACTGAGTTGACCGACCGCGGGTACAGAAGTTTCATAATCTGAACGTTCTGGCCCATAACTCTGGATCTCAGTTTCCCAGGGAAACAGGGGCGGATGGCGCTCAATCTCAATCTGTAAGCGGCGCTTTAACAATGCATGAAAACGCTCTTGCACAGCAGGTATTTCTCCAGGTTCAACAAAGGTATCCCATTCGGGAGACATTGCTTCTAAGTCACAATCGTCTGATGTGGTACGGTCTAGATCTAAAGGTGGCGACTCACCCCTGTACAGCTCTGGGCTGCGGTACTCTTCCATTTGTCCAGATCCCTGGTCAGCTTCATGAATGTCGTTGTCACCCAAGCTTTCTGCTAGAAGCCCCTGAAATAATTTGAGCAGGCTTCGTTGAAAAGCATTCGATTCAGCATCCATGGTATGTACTGAGGGCGATCGACCTAAATTAGATAAATATTGTAACCAAAATCTAGGGCGATTTTTCCATAAGATCTCTATTTTTGTCTACTGAAAGCATGATTCTAGAAACGTTGGGGGTTAGCAACGTAAAGTAGATGGCCACCGCTTTCACGCTGAATTCACTGTATAACTCAAACGACTTGATCAAGTTTTGCTTGATCTGCTTAGGGATTTGCAATTAAATAATGCATTCGCCGGGGGATGTGTTATGCCGTAGCTGTAACACATCATGGGGATTTTATTTTCACGCAAGCCCCTTAGTTGCTAGAAAAGCAGTGGCTACCTGAATATATATTCTTATTCATGGGTCGTAGCCTCTGCTCCGGAAACTAAATCATTACGAATTTCCCAAGCTTGTTCCAATAACTTAAACCATTGCTTTTGAACTTGAGTGACGCTGCAATTTAAGGTCTGGGCGATCGCTTCATCTGCCAATTGTTTTTGCTTCAAGCGTAATAGCTGCTTTTGTACGGGTTCCAGACCTGCTCTAAACACCTGCCATTGCGGCGAAGTCAGGCCCAAATTATATTCCAGATCGGCCTCCAGCCACTGATGAACCAGTTCCCAGCGATGGGAGAGAGCAAATCGCACCAGATGGTACTTAAACCGCTGTTGTAAATAATCGCGTTGGCGGGAGGTGAGGCCCAGCAAAACCTCGATCTCATTGGGAGGCAAGTCTTTGAGGCGGAGGGCAAAGTAGTCGGCACAATCTTTTTGGTTGCGTTCCTCCAAATAGTCCATCAGTTCAGCAATAATCGTACGGCGCAGGCTATCTTTTGAGGGCTCCGGATCTTCGGTCACCATCAACTCCCGCACCTGCTGAAGAGAGGCCGACTCCCAGTTGGTTTCGGCTTCACCACTCCCCCCCTCGGCAGCTTGTTCAATATCAACAGGCATTTCGACGGGTTGTTGCTGACAAAAAGTTTGCGCTCGCAGAATAATTAATTGTTGGGTGCGATGCCCCGGTAAGGGAATCCGGCGTTTGGCATACCGTTCGGTAAAAGCCATGTATTCTGAGAGTTGCAGCAGGGTACGGGGCTGATAGGTCGGCGGCAGGTTAACTTCTCGCCGGAATGCAGTCAACGCTTCTATATAAAACCCCTGCAAAAAGTCTTCAATCAACCCTAAACGAGCCTGATAACTGGCTTGGGTCTGGGGCGGGCTGACGTAGCGATAGACGATCGCACTCAGGGTGCTATAAAGCTCAACCCGACCTCGTCGTGAACCCAGGGTAAAATAATGAAAACATTGCTGCAGTCGATGATGGGCAAGGTTGGTCGCCCAGGTATCAATTTCACCTGAAGACTGGATGCGCTTACTTTCTTCGCAGATTCGATTAACCTCGTCTGATAAGCGATGGGCGACTTCCCAGCAATCTTGCTCCGATGCCTTAGTGGTTAGCTTTAGCTCGTTCAGTAACAGTTGAAAAATGTCCTTCACGTTCTGGCAGATAACCCTCATGATTTTTCACCCATCCCTAAATTTGTTTGACAATCCATACCGCCTCGGTACTTAAATATAAGTGTGCCAACAAGTGGTTCCTAACTTTAGAATTAAGCTCACAGTTGATAGTTTCTTTAGGTTGCAGACTGCTTCTCTTCATAAAAACTCTGACGCACCACACCCCTGTATCTGGGTTTTAACCCCCAGCCCCAGCCCAATCTCCCACTTTGCGGCGATAGTTGGTATAAATAAGTTTCACAAAGAGCAAAATGGATTTATGCAATGAATCTGGATCAACAGCTTCAGGATTTAATTCAACAAGCGCCTCAAGATGGTGTGACTCCAGCCCTCGTTACTGAGATTGCCCCGATTTTGAAGCAGTTGGCTTCCCAATTGCGCCACCCTCAGTACTATGTCGTGCAAACCCTAGATCAAAGTTGGGCCGTGACCACCCTCAGCAACCAGGATCAGCCTGAGATAGAGAAAATTGTGATTTATGCCTTCCCAACCCTGGCAGATGTGTCGGGGAGCCCCTATCCCATGCAAGACCCTCAAATGATTGCCTTACCCATCCCAGTGACCCATATCCTGTTTCAAATGCTGGCAATGGAGGGGGTCTATAGCACTATTTTTTTTGAAACTCCCGGCAATCTGGCGATCGGGACAGAGATTCGTCGAGATCATTTAAATCAACTGATTCAAACCCATCTGCAAGAGCAACAAATCATTCCGGCTTCTTCTCTGCCACCGGATATTGCCTGATTTAAAAGTAGGGGATTCAAGATCTATGCCTGACCGACCTATGATTGCTGCTCAAGATGTCCAGAAGTGGTATGGACAATTTCATGTGCTTAAAGGGGTGTCTTTAACCGTACAGCAGGGAGAGGTCGTTGTTATTATGGGGCCTTCTGGTTCTGGTAAATCGACCTTTATTCGCACCTTTAATGCTCTAGAAGATTACCAGCAAGGAAAGATTTGGATCGATGGCATTGAACTGAGCCATGATCTGCACCACATTGACGCTATTCGCCGGGAAGTGGGCATGGTGTTTCAGCAGTTCAACCTGTTTCCTCACTTAACCGTGCTGCAAAACGTGATGCTGGCCCCCCTGCATGTGCGCAAGTGGACAAAAGCCAGAGCTCAGGAAGTAGGGCTGCAATTGCTCGATCGGGTCGGGATTTTAGAACAGTCTAATAAATATCCAGGCCAATTGTCTGGAGGTCAACAGCAGCGGGTGGCGATCGCCCGGGCCCTGGCCATGCAGCCCAAAATCTTATTGTTTGATGAACCCACTTCTGCATTAGATCCGGAGATGGTGCGGGAAGTCTTAGATGTCATGCGTTCCCTGGCTCAATCTGGCATGACAATGGTGGTTGTTACCCATGAAGTCGGTTTTGCGCGGGAAGTCGCCGATCGCATTGTGTTGATGGATAACGGTAGCCTGGTGGAGGAGGCAACCCCTCTAGAGTTTTTCCAGAACCCAAAAGAGGAAAGAACCCAACGATTTTTAGCCCAGATTTTGTAGAAGATTTTGGCGTTGCTGAACGATTGAAATGAGCCGCTGCAATCCCTCTGGATGCTCACATATAGCCTCTCAACGGTCGGCTCCATCGATAGGTGACAGAAACGGAGGGAATGGCGGTGGGGTTACTCATGGTACGTTTCTCTTAGCGAGGCAAAATATCGTCTAACCGAAGTTGCAAATTGGGTAGCAGGCTTGACGCGATCGCTTCACCGAGGCGATATTGCTGCTGACGATACTCCTCCCTTCGGCAAAAAAGCAGAAGATCAGCCGCGCCATGAAGTGGTTCATTTCTGGTAGAGGTTGCCCACAACTTAGATTCCTGTTCCCCACTCGTAGGCAACCAAAAAAAAAACGCCAGGGAGGTTACTTCAATTTCAGAAATATCTCCCTGACGCCACCAATTCGCCGGATGACAGGATGGAACACAGTCAACACCCCATGCATTGAGCTTGGCAACCTGCCCCCGCCTCTAGGCATCACAGTGGAGGCGGGTCAAAACACCTCCCCAGCTTCGACATTTGACCCATTGACCTTGCCTTATAGCGTTCTGACCAAAATTATGGTTATCGGAGGTAGCTGGCTTCAGCCTCTAGCATGCGCAAGAGGTCTGAATCTCCCCTGGCTCTGGCTGCATCCAGCCGCCGTTGAAGATTTTTTTGCAAGTTGGCCCGGTGAACTTGCGCCATTTCAGTTATGATTCTCTGACGACTTTTGTCCATAATAAACACTTGTTTCCGTTAGGGTGTGGTATGCATTAAATCCTATCTCTAGAATACCGACAAAAAAAGGCTTGCTCTGGATATTCAATATTTCTTGATAAGTCAGCGGGTATCGTAAAGTGCTTAAACGCTTGTTAGTATCAGATTGAGCCTTGTTTCCCCGCTGTCCCATGGCTGACTCCAGCTAGCCCGACAGGATAGAGTTGAGGGAGTATTTTGAGGAAGCTTCGCCCCTCAGAACTAACGTTGACAGACCGCCAGCCCCGTCCTGCTATTGAGATTACTGGTATGAAGCCTGCTGCTTTGGCCTTACTGACTGACTTTGGCCTTCAGGATGCCTACGTCGGCATGATGAAGGGGGTTATTGCCCAAATTGATCCCACCCTGTTGGTGATCGACCTGACCCATCAAATTCCGCCTCAAAATTTAATGGCGGCTCGGTTTACCCTGATGGCAGCCGTCCCCTACTTTCCCCCAGACAGTGTTTATGTGGCCGTGGTCGATCCTGGGGTTGGGACGGCTCGGCGGGCCATCGCGGTCGAGTTTGGTTTTTCCCAAAATCGGCCTGTTGGTTTCCTGGTTGGCCCTGATAATGGCTTGTTTAGTGGAGTGTTAAGCCAGTATTCCCCCCTGACTGCCGTTGAATTAAACAATTCTCGCTACTGGCGTACACTGGCCCCTAGCTCTACCTTTCATGGGCGGGATATATTTGCTTCGGTGGGGGCATACCTGGCGAGGGGCGTACCACTCCATGATTTGGGTTCCACCATCGATCTGGATAGCCTGACGACCCTCCCTATTCCCCCTTGCTGCTATCTCCAATCTGACAACGAGACCACTATCCAGGGATGCATTCAAGCGATCGACCACTTTGGCAACCTGATCACGACTATCCCAGGGACGGATGTGATCAATAAACAATGGGCTGTTGTTCTGGATGACCTGACCCTACCCGGTCAACAGACCTATAACGATAGGGCACCTGGCGATTGGGTGGCGCTAGTTGGCAGTCACGGCTGGATAGAGGTGGCGATTAATCAGGGCAATGCTCAAGCTCAACTTGGCGTAGACTGGGGGAAAGCAATAAAGGTTGTTGTCAGAGGTTAAGCCATGGTGGACTCTGCTATTTATCAAGGTCAATTTGGTGAATTTACGATTACCGCAGACGATCGCCGCGAAGTTCTGATTTATCGGGCAGGCTTAGTCACGGCGGCGGCATGTTTTGTCCTGGGGGCAGGGCTGGTGTTGTGGCAGGGCGATCGAGTTTTATCCCTGATTAGTCTACTCTATGGCCTGTTTTGTCTCGCCTTGGGGGTGAGTCTGTGGACGATTCACATTTATATGAAACCGCTGCACCGGGCGCTTCAGATATTTTGGGCGATTGGGGTGGTGGCCTCGCTGGTCGTGGCCCACGGCAGTCCAGATCCCTTTGCCTTGACGGTTTATCAGCAACCTTTAACCGTCCTGGGTGTGGGCTTTGTCTTTGCTGCCCTCACCGGCATCTTTTTTAAAGAGGCATTCTGCTTCAATCGGCTTGAGACCAAGTTTCTCACCCTGCTCGTTCCTG
The DNA here is from genome assembly GCA_046080785.1 of Leptolyngbyaceae cyanobacterium. GTDB lineage: Bacteria > Cyanobacteriota > Cyanobacteriia > Leptolyngbyales > Leptolyngbyaceae > JBJTUO01. The sequence continues at coordinate 7,818 of JBJTUO010000049.1, forward strand.
TTTTGCTATTGGGTCACCTGGTTGGTTGGTTGCCCCGATCTCTGGAAGTTTGGCTTTTAGTGGCCTGGGCGGGATTCTTTGCTATTTTTGCTATCCGTAAGGCAATTCAGCCCATTCCTCCAGACATTGGGGATAAGAGCGTCTTTGTTTATCTGAAGCAGCAATCTCAGGAAGTTGCATAAAATCGGGATGACAGGATTTGAACCTGCGGCATCCTGCTCCCAAAGCAAGATAACATATCCTTGAAGAATATATAAATAGGGAATTGTAAACATCTATCAATCTTCTTTACACCAAACTTACACCAGTTTTCTCGTGTTTATTGACGACAACTTCTGAATTTTTGAGGGGATATCTTCCCAGAGTCTGGTTAAAGGGCTTTGTTCCAGGCTTTTTCTGCCGATCTATTCCATAAATAAGGCGGTCATAACTGCTGTAGAGGCTAATGCCCTGAGAAACAGGAGCTTAACCTTGGAGTTTGTACGCAAAAAATTGACGAATAAAGGGTCTGGGGTATAGAAAGTGGTACGTATTTTTCATTTCTAGTATGCAGCTCCACACTACCTCACAGAATGCCCACAAGCGGCGAGGCCAGCAATCTCGCGATCGCATCCTTGCCTCTCTCCAAAACCAACCTGACCAAAGCCGCCACCAACTCATGCAGTCCACCAACCTAACCTATGACCAAGTACGCGACCAAAGCCGGAACCTTTGTGTAGAGGGATTGATTTTATCTCGGATTGGCGATCGCGGCGAACGGCGTTATTCTTTACCACGGCGATGCGCCTCCGCCTCCTTTCAAGCCTCAGCCTAGCCCTTGCTTTTTCCATCGATTGGGCATTAGCAATACTTCCATTGCATTCTGGTACTGCCCATCATGGAAACCGAAACCTGGAAACACATCACCCTAGGCGAACTCTATCGCAGCGGAGTCACCAAATTTCGTAAAGCCCGTCGGTCTTTCAAACAATACAGCCCCCTCAAACTTGACTTGACCGCAGCCCGAAATCTCTGGGGCGCAATCTCACCCTTGGTCATGGCTCCCATCCTCCACGTTCTAGAAGGCTTCAGACCGGATCGGCTGTTGCCTCCGGTCGTGGACACCACCGAGGACTTAACCCCAAAGGCACTGGCACCGAGCATCCCTCATAAACCCTGGTATCGCCGAACCGAACGAGTCCATCAAGCCCTGATGCAAGCCTGGGAACTGGGATATCGCACCTACGCCCAACTGATCGAGCAGGTCAGACTGTGGACAGGGAAAGGCTGCTCAAAACGTGCCGTATCCCGCTTCATCAAAGAACGTCGCGAGTTGCAATGACCCGTCTGGAAAAACATACCCGCACCCTGAAGGATGGCACCCAAAGGGTCTACCGCTATGCCGTGGGCACAGATGGAGAGAGGCGATCGCTTGGAGAAGGTACCGTTTCAACTGCCTACTATAGAAGCACAGAAAAACGTCGAATCGTAGCCGCGCTTCAGGCTAACTCCAGTTTGCTGATTGTCGGGGAGGCGGGCGGGGGCAAAACTGCGTTGAGCGAGTTTGTGGCTGAAGAACTTGAACTGCTGGGATTTACCGTTGTGACCGTCAAACCGTCAACTGCGAAACAAATGGTGGTGGCGATCGCCCTTCAACTCGGCGTAGATGCAGAATCCCTAGAAGGCAAAGCATTGACCGCAATGCAATTAATGCAGGCGATCGCAGACCACCTCCAAGACAACCTAGCGTTTCTGATCTGCGACGATGCCCATCGGCTTCAGGTGCAGGTTCGCTGCTGGCTGGAGCGACTTCACGAACTGGGTCAGCCGTTACTGTTGCTGGCCACCCATCCCCCAGCACGGGACATTTTTCTGAAGCTACCCCGAATTGAGTTGGAACCCTTGAGCGATCGCACCATCCGGCAAATTATGAAAGAAGCCGCAGCAGAGTTGGAACTGGAGCTATCCACGGCTCAATTGGCGCACCTGCAACAACGGGCAGGCGGGAATCCCATGCTGGCCGCGAGAGTGATTCGAGAAGAATATTTGGGTCTAGACGACCCCAGCCCCGACCATCGGCAATGGATTGACGGAACCCCGCTGCTGATTGCCGGATTGATGACGTTCACCATTCTGCGCTTCATCGGGTTGGGGCTGAATAGCACCAGCCTTTATCTGTTTGGTGGGATTCTAGCCGTAGCCGTGGGTATCTTCCGGCTGATTCTTTACAGTCTGCCGCGCAAGTCTGGGAGGTTGGGCCAATGATGAACTCGACCCAGGCGGTTTTCAGTGTGGCACTCACATCTCTAGCAATGGGCACTGCCGATCCGATGTTGTTGGGAACGGCGGCGATCTCATCCCAGTTCCCCGACTTGGACACTAGCAAAAGCTGGATTAGTCGTTTGCCTCCATTAACCGTGATATCTCGATGGATTGAGAAGCGGTACTCGCATCGCACCTTGACCCACAGCTTCATATTTTCATTAGGTCTGGCTGCTGTGACCTTCCCGCTCACCCTCTGGAATCAGTCGCTCTGGATTGCCCTGAATCTGGGCTATTTCTTGGGCTGGTATGCCGACAACTTCACTAAGCAAGGGGTCTGTGCCTTCTTCCCGCATCCGGGAAGGTTGGTGACTCCAGGCAATCCGCGACTCAGGTTGAGTACGGGCAGTTCGGCTGAATATTTTTTGCTGGTGGTGCTGGTTTGTGGGGCGATCGCCATCATTAACCTGAATACCAGTGGTGGAATCCTCAAAGCCTTCAATCAAACGCTGGGACTCTCCAGTGGAGCAGTCGAGATTGTAGCTGCTGAGCAAAATCAGTACCTGCTGATGGCTCAGATCAAAGGTCGCAATACGCTGACACAGCAGGCGGTTCAAGGTCAGTTTGAAGTGGTACAGCCCCTGACCCAGACGGATTTGCTGGTCAAGGATACTCAGGGCAGGCTTTATCGAGCGGGAGAAACTCAGGAATGCCAGATTCTGATTTCTCAGGTGCAGGTGCAACGACTGGGAACGGTCAAACCTTCTGTGCGTGAAATTCGGCTGGAGGATGAGGTGATCGCAGACGCGCTGTCTCAACTTCCTAAAAGCAATCGCACCTACATTTCGGGTCTTTTGACGGTTCAGGATGCTGAGGATTTGGTACCGCCCAATTATCCAGATCGCTTCAATTCTATTCGAGTGCAACCGGGGAGCGGGATCGCCAGTGTGCATTTGCAAGCTGCCAGTCCTGCTGAAGTCATTCGGATGCTGGGAGATTACTCAGCCAGCGGCAGTTTGATTGTGAGGTCGATCCATGTTCAGTCGTAGGGAAAAACCTTTACCCGTTGCAGTCCTGAAGCCTGGTGAAAAAGCCCAGATTGAGGATGACTTTGCAAATCCCAGAATTTTGCTGGGACAGAATGTGTATTGGAATCCAGAACGATTACCCAACGGTCATGTTGTGGCGATTGGTTCCAGCGGATCGGGAAAGACCCAGACACTCAAGGCGATCGCCTACGAACTCCACCGAACCTATCCAGAAATGCAGTTGGTCATCATCGACTTCCACGGCGACCAAAATCTTCAGGGCGAGGTCTGCTATCCGCTGCACATGAGTAGTCCCTATGGGGTGAACCCGCTGTACATCAATCTCGACCCGGAAGGAGGTGGCCCAAATCTTCAGGCGATCACCGTGGCCGCCACGCTCAAAAAAGCCTTGCAGATGGGACCTGTACAGGAAGGTCTGTTACTGGAGGTTCTGGGGGACTGCTATCGACACAAGGGTATCGTTCAGAGTGATGAGAACACCTGGACGAGAGAGCCGCCTAACTTTGCCGATCTTCAGGCGGAGATTGAACATCGAGTGAAGGAGGGGTGCAAAGACAGCGCCAAGTTGAAGCTAAAACTCAATGCCACGTTTGCCTATGGGATTTTTAATCGTCCGGCATTCTTGTTGGAACATCGGTTGGTACGGGTCGATCTGTGCAAGTTACCGCCGGAGTTGGGGGCGATCGCCGCTGAATCCATAGCCAAATATTTGATGGATGCCCATCGGCTGTTAGGCGAAGTGGAGGGCAAGATCCCCAGAACCTATTTGTTCATTGATGAGGCGAAGGAGATGGCCAAGTCTCCGACGCTGGATCGGATTATTGCTGACGGACGTAAATATGGGCTGAATCTGGTACTGGCCTCCCAGAGTGAGCGGCATTTGTCGGCGGATGTGCTGGGGAATGCGGCGACCAAGATTGTGTTGCCTGTGGATCAGGTAGAGGTGAAGAAGGTAGCAGCCAAGTTCCGGTTCGCGGAACAGAAAGTGGCGGCGCTGCTGCCGTTGACAGCGCTGTGTCGGTTTGGCAAGCAGGCAGAACAGGTGGAGATTTTGCCCTATTACCGACGGATTGAGGAGTGGGGAGGACAGGACGATGATTAGATGGATAGGGCTGTGGAGCACCGCCTTGATCCTGAGCGGTTGTGTTCAGAGTCAAGCACCTCAACCTAGAGCTTCGCCCAATCCCCCACTAGCAGCAGCTTCACCCGGGTTGCCTGAGAACAGGTCAAACCCCAAAACCTTAAAGCTGAGGCTGACACTGGATAGTCCGGCTGATCTGAAGGTCAGGGAAGGTGATTTTGTCAGCAAGGATCAGGTACTCAGTGTTCGTGCTTCAGCACAAGCTGCCCTTCTCAGCCAGAAATGGCAACTCGAATCACAACTTGCCCAACTCAGAAAACGACCCGATCTAGCTAGGCCAGTTCCAAGTTATTCTGAGGCACAGGCTCAGATGGAGGTGGCTCACATCAAAGTAGAACAGGCACAACAGGCAATCACCTATTTCAAAGCTACCTCACCTTATACCTCACTGGCTTGGTTAACGCTGCCTCTGGTGGCCGAGAGAGCCAAGCTGAAGGAACTAGAGTCGGGGTTAATTCAAGCCCAGATGGAACTCAAGCTGATGGTTGCTCACTTACAACAGGCCAAAGATCAGCATCAGCAAGCGCTATACCAGGATAAGATCCAGCAGGATACTTCTCTTGAGCAAGCTCAGACTCTAATTCTCCTGAGTGAAATCAACAAAAAGCTGACTACTTTAGGTGTTGTTAGATCTCCCTATAACGGGGCAGTGAAAAAGGTAAAGTGGCTTGGACAGGTTAACCAGGAGCTTCAAATAGAACTAACTCTGGCAGTTCAAGATATAAGCGATAAACAGGACGTTTAGGACTTTAGTCAAAATTAGCTCTTCTACCTTGGACGTTGTGCCTCAAAAGTCGTAAACCACTAAGGGTCACAAGCACCGTGGAGCCTTCATGCCCAATGACACCTAACGGAAGTGTCATTATCCCAGCAAGGTTGGCAATCAGCAGCAGCACGATAAAACTGAGGGCAAAAATGATATTTTGCTTGACGATGGCTTGCGATCGCCGTCCCAAGATCACAGCGGCAGCAATCTTGTCCAGGTGATCGCTCATCAACACAATATCTGCCGTTTCCAGCGCCACATCACTGCCTACGACTCCCATTGCAATCCCCACCGTTGCCTGAGCCAGTGCGGGTGCATCATTAATGCCATCTCCCACCATTGCCACTGAGCCATATCGGTGTTGGAGCTGCTGGATGAGATGTAATTTATCTGCTGGCAACAGTTCGGCATGAACTTCAGTGATGCCAACGGTTTCCGCCACGCTCTCCGCCGTTGCCTGGTTATCTCCAGTCAACAGGATCAGGTGTTCGATTCCCAGTTGTTTCAGCCCAGCGATCGCCCGTGCTGCATCTGAGCGCACCTGATCGGCAAGGGCAATGATCCCCAAAACTTGCTGTGCTTGAGCGACCCAAATTACAGTCTTGCCTGCCTGTTGCAAAGCTGTGGCTTGGGCTTGAAGTTCCTCATCCCAATCTGAAACCAACGGTTGCACAAAGGTAAGCTGACCGACCATGACCACCTGATCCGGCAGCCGTCCTGTGATCCCTTGACCTGGGTGTGCCTGGATGTTTTGGAGGGAGAAGAGAGTTGGGGAGTCGTGTTCTCCATCTCCCCGCTCCTTCCCATTCTCTCGATAAGCGGCAACAATCGCCCGTCCGATAGGATGTTCGGAATAGGATTCTAATGCTGCTGCAACGCGCAACACCTCAGTCTCCGTGTTTCCTGCGGCTGGGATAACGGCATCAACCGCTGGTTGTCCGGTGGTGAGGGTGCCGGTTTTGTCAAAGGCGATCGCCCGCACCCGCCCCATCAACTCTAATTGTGCCCCGTTCTTAAACAAAATGCCTTGCCTAGCACCGTTGGCGATCGCTGAGAGCAGGGTCGGCATGATCGCTGCCATCAATGCACAGGGGGAAGCTACCACCAGGAAGATCAGTGCCCGATAAATAGTGATGTCCCAAGGAATGTTCCACACCATCGGAGGGAGCAGGGCTAACAGAACCCCCAGCAGCACGATGACTTTGGCATATCCCCGCTCAAAACGTTCGATAAACTGCTGCGACGGTGGTTTTTCGGTCTGTGCTTGCTCCACCAGCCGAATCACCCGCTGCATCAGGCTACTCTCTGGCGGTTGATGGACTCGCAGTTTTAAGGCACCATTCCCATTCAGGGTGCAGCCAAACACTTCATCACCCACAGTTTTTTCGACGGGCATGGATTCTCCGGTAATCGCTGCCTGGTTAATTGTGCTGTAGCCGTCGATAATGACGCCATCGGTGGGAATCAATTCCCCTGGCTTAACCAGCAGGGTGTCGCCAATCGTCAGATCGGCGATCGCCATCGGCTTTTCCCGCCCCTGGTGCAAGACCCTAGCTGTGTCAGGCGTCAAGCTCATCAAACCCCGAATGCTGCGATCGGTGCGTCGCATGGCATAGCCTTCTAGTGCCCCACTGATGGCAAAAATCAAGATCAGCACCGCTCCGTCGATGATCAGAAAATACTCCTGCCGCCACAGCCCTAATCCCGCTGCCCCCAGTGCCGCCACAATCATCAGTAGGTCTACATCCAACTCCTGCTCTTGAAACAGGGTCGTCAACCCAGCGCGGGCACTTTCGTAACCCCCAATCACGTAAGCGGTAACCAAAATCAATAACGCGATGCCGACCCACTCCAAATGCAGGGCTAGCCAGCCCAAGAACAACAGCACTCCACATAAAATTGCGGCAAGAACATCGCTGTGTTCCTGGCTGAACGTCATTAGACGAGGAGGATGCAATCGCATGGAGTCCAGCATGAGCAGTCGGATAGACAACTCTCTCACGCTAAACCTTGACATTGGTGTTAATGTCAAGGTGGCTATTCTGCTTTATCGGCTTCTCAACCTCATCTATGGGTCAACCTCTCACCATCAAAGAACTGACCGACGCAGTTGGAGCAGGCATTACCCCTCGGATGGTGCGGCATTATCATCAAATGGGATTAATGCCTCAACCGGAGCGATCGCCCGGAAATTATCGTCTCTATACCCAACAGGATGTCCAACGACTCCAGCGCATCGTCGCCCTCAAACAGCAGGGCTTTCAACTGTCGCACATTTACAAACTGCTGGAGGCTGAACCCGAATCACAGCAGCAAACCTGGATAGTGCACCTTCAGCAACAGTATCGGACGGTGATGCAGCAGATCACTCAACTGCGGCAGACCGCAACGGCTCTAGAAGGATTGTTGGGGCGCGATCGCTCTTGTCAAACCACCCAGGCAGAAGTCCTGGCTCAGCTCAAGATATTGGAGGTTGAAACCCAAACGGGTTTGGGAGATTTGGAGCAACTTTGGGATGGGTTAGATGCCCAAGTCAACGCCCATCCAGAGGCATTTCAAGAGTCGCTGCAACGGTTACTCCCTGACCTGTTGAACCGTTCCGAAATAGAGGTCGATTTACTCTCAAGCCTGGTTCTTGCCTGTGGGGATGTCAGCCTGGTACAGTTTGTTCGCCTGGGCAACCAAGCCCTAACGGCTAGCCACAATGCCCTCAAGTCGGGTTGTCGGGTGGTAATGGATGTGCCTGCTGTCAGTGCAGCTCTTGACCAAACTCGGCTCACTCATTTAGGTTGTGACGTTCAAGTTTTAATGGATAATCCTCATATTACCAGTGCAGCAGAGGCAGAACAGGCATTCTGGCAAGATCACGCCTGGAAAGACCAACTGTGTCAGCTACCAGCCGGATGTGTACTGGTGATTGGATATGCCCCTTCCGTGTTGCTAGCGGTTTGCGAGGCGATTGCTCAACAAGCCCTTCAGCCTGCTTTAGTGATTGGGATGCCGATCGGCTTTAGTCATGCTCCGGCAGCCAAGCGCCGCTTGATGCAGTCTAGGGTGCCTTTCATCACAATCGCAGGAACTTTGGGAGGCGGATTGCTGGCAGCAACTGCTCTCAACACGCTGATAGCAGCGTTGATTGAAAAGCCGGATTGTCATTGTTATTTGGGCAAATAGTGACGACCAAGCGACTGCAAAAGCCACCTGTATGTCCCAGCGATCGCTCATTGCCTGGGATTAACCCATTGGCACCAAGAAAGTATCTAGCACAAAACAATGAATTGAGATTCGCTAGAAAGCAGGAAGTTGCCTTTGCAGCAGTTCTTCAGTTTTGGTGCACTGCCCACAGGAGCAACCCGTTGGCATCAAAGGGTGAGCGGATTGCGGAGCCACGGTAATGGTAACAGCCTGATCTGCACCCGTTAACTGCATCTGGTTAGATTGCATCAGGCCAGGTGTGATGCTGGCTTCAGCCGGAATGCTCACCAATACGAAAGAGGCAAGGATTGCAGGACACGCAATGAGAACAAGTCTTGTTAAATACATAGGTTTTTCTGTAAGGACTTAACAACCTACTTTAACTTTGACTAACCAGAACTGTCATCCGAATTGAAATACGGCTTCAAATCATCTCCTGGTTGGCTATTGTAAGCAAGGATGCCATGTTTTCTACCACCTGAAAGATTATCATGAACTTAATTTGTATCGGGCAATAGCGGAATATTTGAATGAGCCTATGGAGTGAGTAATCTTTAAGGCTTTCCAAAACCCTGACCGCGCATCTCATGCGACCAGATGAGCAGTTCACCGTTATTGCCACCAGCAGCCACTAGATGTCCTTGCGGGTGCCACGCCAAGCCGGAAAATCCATTGGGAGCACCTTCCAAGATTTGGGTCAGTCGTTTAGCACGCTGCCATAGACAGATTCTGCCATCCTCTGAGGCAGAGGCCAAAAGAAAGGTACCAGGCTGAAAGGCGATCGCCGGTACAACCGCACTGTGATAATCCAGGACATTTGCCCGCCAACCCACGCCTGGGTCAGGATCCTTCTCCCAAACGACGATGCCCTCAGCACTGCAAGACGCCAGGAAAGGCGCACCTGTTTTGGAGGTTGAGCTAGACCAGGCTAACTGCCGAACTTTTCCAGGGAAGCCGTGCATATTCCAGGGATAGGTTGTGCCCCACTCCCACACCAGCAACGTGCGATCGAGGTTTCCAGACGCAATATATTTGCCATCGGGTGACCAGGCGATCGCTAAACTGGCTGAAGGAACTTCTAGAATCTCTGGATCGGCAAACCAATCTTGAGTGTGCCAAACTTTGATGCCCTGGTAACCAGACACAGCCAGATGCTGGCCACTGGGATGCCAGTCAATCCCCAGAACAGAAGACTCTTCAAAGCCTAGATTCGTCTCTAGGTGGTCAGCCTCAGCATCCCAGACCTGTACAAACCGTCCTAAGCTAAATGCCAGGTGATTTGCTGTTGGACTCCACACCAATCGGTCTACCCAGACCGATGAATTTTCCAGGATTTTGACCGATTTGAATTCACCCGCTTGAGATTGCCAGAGGCTGACCTGCCCATTTTGCCCGCCCGCCGCCAAGAACTGACCATCATGGGAGAACGCCAGACAGTCCACCGAATACTCCTGGTGCCGTTGCAAAGGCATGAGATTGTTGTCCTGCCACAGCACCACTTCACCGGTGGCAGAACTGGCGGCCAGGATTTGACCATCGGGTGACCAGGCGATCGCACCCACGTAGTCACAGAGCATCCCCTGCCAGTGCAGCCGAAACTGACCCTGACTGATCGTTTTTAGACTAAACATGCTTGGAAGCCTGCTTTTAATTGAGTTTCATTGAGATTGCGACCGATGAAGACCAATTCATTTTTACGGGTTTCATTGGGCTTCCAGGGGCGGTCTTGTCTGCCATCAAACAGCATATGTACTCCTTGAAATACAAAGCGATTGTCTTCGCCTGCGATCGTCAGAATCCCTTTCATGCGAAAAATGTCGGGTCCTTGGGTGCGAAGTAGTTCGCCAATCCAGTTGTTCAGTTTTTCTCCATCTAGCTGACCCGATTCCACTAAGGCGACGGAACCAACCGTTTCATCGTGCTCGTGAGCCGTTTCGTTCAGAAATTCTGGGTCAATTTCTAGGGCGCGATTTAGGTCAAAGGCACCAATCCCTAGCAGCGCATCCATTTCCAGTTCGGCATTGCGCGTGCGATAGATTTTTGCGATCGCATTCATGCCCCGAATCCGCCGCTCCAGTTCGTCTAGCTCTTCCGGTGTGACCAGATCGGTCTTGTTGAGCAGTACCACATCGGCAAAGGCAATCTGCTCTTGAGCCTCTTCCGCTTCCCAGTGCTGATGAATGTGTTTAGCATCCACTACCGTTACAACAGAATCGAGATTGGTCTGTGCCTGCACATCTTCATCCATAAAGAAGGTTTGAATCACCGGAGCCGGATCAGCCAGTCCCGTGGTTTCAATCACCAAATGGTCGAACTTGTCGCGGCGCTTCATCAAGTTGCCGATGATCCGAATCAGATCGCCCCGCACGGTACAGCAGATACAGCCGTTATTCATCTCAAAAATTTCTTCATCCGCATCGATCACCAATTGGTTGTCAATGCCCACCTCGCCAAACTCGTTGACGATCACCGCTACCTTCTTGCCATGTTCATAGGTGAGGATGTGGTTGAGCAGGGTCGTCTTGCCTGCGCCTAAGTAACCTGTGAGCAGGGTCACAGGAACTGAATCCACCATTGGTGAGTTGATCATCGCTTGAATGCTCACTATGCTTAGGAACGATAATCATTATCGCTCATGATTGACTGTCTAGCCAAGAAAGCCAATGGCTGGGCATCAATGTCAAGCATGGGACGTGGTGCTAATGACCCAAGAATGGCAAAATCGCCTCTGCTATCTCAGCCGCAAATTCTTCGTGCATCCCCAAAGTGCCGGGAAGCCGCTTGACCTGTACATCTGGTAATTCAGCCAGTACTTCCATTTCTGCCTTGGATTTGGGTGGGGCTTGTTCACCCATGACCACCATGACTGGAATCGACAACCCCTGAAACCGAGCCAGGAAACTGTCTCGGTTTGGGGTAGGGTCTAAGGCTCCGGTGACAAATGCAGCAGGTGCAAATCTGGCTCTTGGTCGCTGAGTCATTTGATGTTTGCGCTGAATAAATTCGGGGGTCAGTTTGGTGGCATCGGTATAGACATGGCGGCGGTACATCCAACTGAGAAACGAGGGTGTGGTGTTGAGCTTATAGAGGAATTGGCCGAGAAGGGGAGATCGCACCAGTTGTCTGATCACGCCAGCTAATTGCGGACTCGCGCCCATTGTGGGTAAGGGACCTCGCCAAGTTGGGGCAACGAGAACAATTCGAGACCAGACCGCAGGGTGCTGCTGTGCCAATTGCATCACGTAACCCGCAGCATGACCCGCAGCGATCGCGCTCACAGGTTCGTCAAATGTGGCCGCGACAAAATCCTGCAAAAGCTGTTGATAGAGTGCTGGTTTGTAGTCTACTGCTGGACGGCTAGACTCCCCAAACCCCAACCAATCAAGCGTTACCACCTGAAAAGAGCCAGACAGTTGATCCGCTAAACCTCGCATTTCCGAACGGCTGGAAACAGTGCTGAAGGCTGGTAGTAAGAGAATGGGTGAACCGTCTCCCCGTACTTCATAGGTAATAGAGTAGGTTTGACGTTGCCAGACCCAGTTAAAGGTTTGTGCATCTCCACCAATTTGGGTTGCAGGATTGTTGACTAATACGGTCATCACAAGTTCTCCAATAGTTGGGACAAGGGTTACTTTGGTTTTATGCCTTCACAATTCGCTGCTCACCATCTCTAGCCGTAACATTTTCGTAAATCCCCTTCTCGCGACGCACTAATTTTGTAAAGCCCATGCTCTTGTAATCGCTATCTGATTTAGAAACCAATACACTCGGTGCAGTAATTAATCGTTGTACAGGCGACTCCAAGGGTGTGTCACCCGGATCAAGTTGGGCTGTACTGCATAATTCTCCCCAGGTTGAGATTGTTTGATTCATTGAATGTAATATCTCTACAGTCTGATGATTTTCAAGGCAACGATACACATAGGTAGGCATTTTCCCTGTCCTTAAGTAGAGTAGAAATTTCAGAAGTATGTAGACCCAATGGCTGGCTCAGGGTCCAACATCGCTAAGCAGTTGTTCAAAGACTGATGCAGAGCACAGCGATCAAGATTCTGTCCAATAAACACCAGTTGATTTTTGGGAGGCATTGCCCACTGGCTCTCTTCAAGGTTGAAGCGTTTACCACTCAGTTGAAACAAATGACGGGCAGGACTGTCGGCAAACCAGAGAATCCCTTTGGCGCGAAAGATTTCTGAGGGTAATTCCTCTGCCACGAAGGTTTGGAATTGTTGGAAAACAAATGGGCGATCGCTCTGAAAAGACACGGAGACAAAACCATGATTTTCCAGATGGGGAGAGGGATGGCCATGATTCCCGTCCTCATGCTGATCATCGCAATTTTCAGGGTCGTGATGAATATGCGGATCTTGCGGGTTCGTGTGATCCTCAGCAAAGGATTTTGCCAAATTCACATCTAGAAGCAGCGGCAAGGGCACTTGACCATACTGACAATCCAGAATTCGGATGTCTGTTTTTAAGGCAGAAATTTCAGACCTCAGAGCCATCAGGCGTTCTGGAGGAACTAAATCGGTTTTGTTGAGCAAGACAATATCCCCATAGACAATTTGCCGCAGGGCGACTTGACTGTGGGCAGTTTCTGGCGTGAAGGCTTCGGCATCAACCACGGTCAAAATTGCATCTAGGCGGGTGAAGTTCCACAATTCTGAAGCCGTAAAAGTGAGGATAATTGGGAAAGGGTCAGCGATCCCCGTCGTCTCTACGATTAGGTAATCAATCTGCTCACGTCGGGACAGTACTCGATACACAGCATCAACCAGGTTGTTATTGATCGTGCAGCAAATACAGCCGTTCGTGAGTTCAATCATGTCCTGATCGATGCCAATCAGCAATTGACTGTCGATGTTAATCTCCCCAAACTCGTTTACCAGAACAGCAACTCTCCAGGCTGAGCGGTTCTGCAAAATGTGATTGAGCAGCGTAGTTTTACCACTGCCTAAAAAGCCAGTGATAATTGTCACGGGCAGCTTATTTTCAGGGTTATCCAACCGTTTAAACATGGCGCTCTCTTTTAGTGAATGAAGAATTTGCCGCCCCAAGCCAAGATCATGGCAAATAGAATTGCCGCGATCGTCTGTCTGAGCATCAATCGCAAGGCAAATTTGGGTGATTGCTCACGGGCAATCGTCAGCGCTGTCACCAGACAGGGCAACAATACCCCCGCTAGATAAACGCCTGTGAGGATTTGCAAAGGGGATAACACGCTGACTGTATTGGGTTCGGCAAACAGCAGCAATCCATCCTTGCGAATCGATGCCAGAATGACAGGCAATGCTGCTTCTGGTGGTAGACGAAACAACCCCATTGCTGGATTAATCAACCGACTCAGACTATTCAAAACGCCCAGCCAGTCCAGGACAGAGGCAATCAATGTGATCACCAGGAAGATGGGAATCGCGTTGGTGAAGAACTGGTTGAGGGTTCCCTTGACTTCACGCCCAATCGCTGACCATTGAGGGATTTCCAAGAATGTGCGACGCTCAATCACCAGCGTGTTTTGGGCAGAACGGGCGGATTCCGGTGCAATTAGGCGCGTGTAAATCAACGTTGTCAAGGTCAGGTAAACCAAGTAGGGAATCACCAAGTAGGGTAAATTGGCTGCACTGAACACCCCCAGCGTGGCACCGAATTGATAGGAACAAGCAGAACCAAAGGCGATCGCCGAAATGCAAGTTTGCCGCGAACAACTGGAACAGGCGCGAGTGCTGATCACGGCTGGCACATTACAGCCAAATCCCATGATTACGCGCACTAAATCCCGCCCTGACAAGCCAAAGGGACGCAACAAAGGATGCAAGGAGATCGTAATGCGTTCGACCAAACCACTGGCTTTGTAGACCCCTAAAAATAGAGCATAAAGAATGACCGTCGGCACTGCCCAGACAAACAGCAATGGTCCCATGGTCACTAACCCATAGCGCCCAATCAAAATCTCTTTGAGTAAGCTTGGCAAGCTAGAGAGCGCTTCTACAGAGGGTTTAACCAGTCCCTGCACCAATGGATCAGCGATCGCGGCAAACGTATTGGCAGACCAGACTGCGAGGAGGGCAGGTAGGAAGAGGAGTGCGATCGCCAATAGCCAACCCACACGAGGGTGCTCCAGCAACGTCAGGCGCGGTTCAATTCGCCATCCCGCAGAAATGGGTTGCCAGTGACTGGGAAATACTGATGGCTCATGCATTGCCGCTAAAATCCCGTGACGCTGTGTGGCTGTCAGATGCCTCGCATTGACTGGGATAAACGCTAGATTAGAGTTTTGTTTCCAGCACCGAATAATCTGCTGGACTAGCTCTGAAGGCAGCACCTTATCCCAAAATGTGATCACCACCAGGCCCCGCTTACCTGCTACCAATGGCAATAAATCCGCCAGATCCTCATCAACGTGCGTTGCTTTTACCACCAGCAATACGGTGTCGTGGGACTGTAATTGCTCCAATGCTACTCGTGTCGTAGCCGTATCAGAACGGTACAGAATGCCGGGAGTGTCCACCAAAGTAGCTCCATCCCCTGCGTATGTTTCACAGGCAATGGTGGAGCCACGAAAGTTAGTGCTGTAGGGAGAGCATCCGGTCAGTGCGGCAATCAGTTGAGATTTTCCCGTATTTTCTTTGCCAATGACAACGGTAGAGTGCTGGACAAGGGGGGTGAGGAGAGGCATAGGGTTAGGGAGATTGGGGGTGTGGGGCTTAATTGCAAATTCAAAATCGCGTCAACAGAGGCAGTCATTGTCACAGCAGGAAAGGTCGTCCAGAAACAGTCCTTCTTGGCGATAGTTTGCCAGAGGGGTGGGGTCAAGATCGAGACGACGGGCGATCGCATTGGCAACTACAGCAAAGCGTTGGCGAAACTTGTAGATAAAGCAAAAGATGACGTTACCGTGCCGTACAGAAGACCCGACCACAAATAATCCAGGAGTGAGGGTAGATTCATCTTCATCGTTCAATCTGGCATAGCCGTCAGACCAGTTGAAGAAGTGGGCGATTTGCTTTAAGCTGCTCTCGAACCCTGTACAGAGAATCGGTTGCGTCGGTGTCACCCACTTGTTGTATTCGCTATAAACCGCATAGCCACCGGGAACCGCTTTCACTTCTTCGATCGCCGCATTGCCGATCAGTTCTAGCCGACCCGTTGAATAACACAACTCAATCCGTTGCAGCGTGTAAGGAGACAGGGAAACACTAGGATCAGTATCAGGGTTTGCCCAGATGCCAGTGCGATCCAGTACCTTGACCTGTTTCCCTAACGCGGTCAGATTTGCGGCGGCATCCATGCCGCTTTCATACCCACCAATAACGATAAATTCATTGCCCTGAAGCTCAGTCCAGGAACACACCTGAGAGTTATGGAGACACAGATCGGCACCGGGGAAAGGTGTCAAGTTGGGAGACTGAAATTCACCTGCCGCCCAAATCAAAAACTGGGTTTTGAGAATACCATCTGGGACATGAACCAGAAACCCTCGACATTGAGGCAAGGATTCAATTTTCTGAACTTCCACATCGATGTAGACAGGTAGTTTGAAGTACTCGGCAACGGTTTCCAAATACTGAGCATACTGTTTCCCCGTCAAGTGCTCTCGCCGGAAGCTGATAGCAGGGGAGGTTTTACGGGCGATCGCATTCAAGTCGAGATGCCCAAAGCCATGACTGGGAAAGGATGGAGTAATAAAATGCATCTCTTGGGGCCAACGTCGAAAGGATTCACCAATCTGATGTCGCTCCAGGATGGCAAAGTTCTCCAATCCCAGATCCTTCAGCACTACCCCGACCCCAATGCCAGCCGCGCCTGCACCGACAACAATCACATCATATGCTTCCGGCTTTTCCATAGGGTTTAGGAAGGGGGTAAGTCAAAAACGATAATCATTCTCATTCTACTATCTTACGCTGACAAACCGCTCAAATTCTGACCCTTCAGGATTGATGCCAGTGAGTTAAGCCATCCGGCTGATCCATTAAAGTAACGCCAACAGCTTTCAGTTCGTTGCGAATGCGATCGCTCTCGGCATAGCGTTTTTCCCGACGTGCCTGTTGTCGTTGTTGCAATAGAGATTCAATCCAACCCACATCGATTTCTGATGCGGGGATCGATTCTGACTGAACTTCTAAGCCCAAAATCTGTGCAAGATGAGCTAGAGTTTGCGAACGACTTGTCGTCGCGCTTGCGCTTCGCTGTTGTACCTGCATATCCGTTAGCTCTGGCGATCCTTGATAGCAGCGTAAATTGAACTCTCGCTTCAGTGACTTGGCTAACTCAAACAGCACTGCTAATCCAGCCGCTGTGTTAAAGTCATCGTCCATTGCAACCTGGAAGCGATTGACTGATTCAGCGTCTAGACCGCTGGGAACAGGCATTTGAGGTGATAGATTCAGTTGATGTAAATTCAACGTCAGCGAATCTTTTAGAGTTTGCCAGCCATGCTCAGCGGCAACGATGGCATCTTTCGTAAAATCTAATGGTTTGCGGTAGTGAGCTTGCAGCACAAATAGCCGGATCACCATTGGATCGATCGGTTGCGGATACGCTGACCAGTTGCCCTCTAGCAGTGCTCGAATCGTAGTGAAATTGCCCAGAGATTTAGACATCTTCTCGCCATTCACCGTCACCATGCCATTGTGCAGCCAATAGTTTGCCAAAGGCTTTCCCGTCAACACTTCCGATTGAGCAATTTCATTTTCATGGTGGGGAAACACCAGATCGCCG
Source organism: Leptolyngbyaceae cyanobacterium (assembly GCA_046080785.1). Classification (GTDB taxonomy): domain Bacteria; phylum Cyanobacteriota; class Cyanobacteriia; order Leptolyngbyales; family Leptolyngbyaceae; genus JBJTUO01. The sequence goes on from JBJTUO010000049.1 coordinate 24,931, forward strand.
CCACCGCCATGAATATCGATCCTCTCACCCAATCGTGCCCGGATCATGGCAGAACATTCAATATGCCAGCCCGGTCGTCCTTTTCCCCAAGGGGACTCCCAAGCAGGCTCACCCAGCTTCACCGCTTTCCACAGCGCAAAGTCAAACGGGTATCGCTTTTTGAACTCTGGATCATCGGGGTCAACTCGTCCACCTGCCCCAGTTTGCATCTGCTCTAACTGCCGTCCAGAAAGTTTGCCGTACTCTGCAAACTGCCGCACGTTGTAGTAGACATCGCCCTCCACTGCATAGGCATAGCCCTTGTCTTCAAGCGCCTGAATCAATTGATGAATTGCTGGAACATGCTCAGTCACACGGGGATATTCATCCGCATCCAGGATGTTCAACCGTCGCATATCTCGAAAGTAGGCAGCGATGTAGCGATCGCTCACCGCTTGCATCGAACTGCCTTCTGCTTTGGCTCGATTCAGAATCTTGTCATCAATGTCGGTGAAGTTTTGCACATAGCGCACCTGATAGCCGCGCCACTGCAAATATCGCCGCACCACATCCCACCCAATGTAGGAGCGGGCATGACCCAAATGGCAATTGTCATAGACGGTCACGCCACAGCAGTACATCAAAACTTTGCCCGGTGCGATCGGGGTAAACGGTTCCTTGTGACGAGACAACGTGTTGTAAATGAGTAGAGTCATGATTGTAGAGAATACACTTTCTAAGATTGTCCTCTTTTCGGATATGATTAAAATGATAATCATTATCATTCTAGCATGGACAGCTACAACATTCCTGCACCGCCGACACCCTGGTCACAGCAACTCGTTGAACCCGCGATCGATCCAAGTGTCTACATTCATCCATTGACGAATGTGATTGGGGATGTGCGGATTGGCGCACAGGTTCACATCGCGCCTGGGGTATCGATTCGGGCCGATGAGGGAATGCCGTTTTACATCGGAGCTAATGTAAACATTCAAGATGGCGTGGTGATTCATGGCTTGGAGCAGGGGCGCGTCACTGGGGAGGACGGCAACCCTTACTCGGTGTGGATTAGCGACAATGCCTCCATTACCCATATGGCTTTAATTCATGGGCCTGCCTATGTGGGCAAGGGGTGTTTTATTGGCTTCCGCTCGACGGTGTTCAATGCCCGTGTTGGGGAGGGTTGTATTGTGATGTCCCATGCATTGATTGAAAATGTGGACATCCCCGCAGGCAAATACATCCCCTCTGGTTCTGTGATTACCTACCAGTCACAAGCCGATCGCTTACCCAATGTCCAGTCAGCCGATTCAACGTTTGCCCGTCATGTGGTTAGCATCAATCAAAAACTGCGTCAGGGCTATCTCTGTGCCGAAGATAAGGTCTGCATTGCCACCATTCGCAATGAACCAAATGAACACCCAACCGTTCAGCCTGCTTCTCGCAATGGACATCGCCCCTCGTCACGTCTAGACGCTCAAGCGATCGCCTGGATTCGACAGGTCTTGAGCCAAAAATTTTATATTGGGGTTGAACAGGCCGATGCACGACGGTTTCAGGCAAATTCCTGGTCTGACTGTGCGCTGCTTAAATCCCTCAGCGAAGCAGAGGCGATCGCAGTCACGCAAGATTGCCTGCACCAACACCGTGATAAATATGTACGCCTGTTCACGACTCATCCTAAAACACGGCAGCGTGGCAGTGAATTAATTGTCCACCATCCAGAAGCAAAGAAGGGAAGCATCCCCTCTTTGCCTCGTTACCCTTAAGCAAGTTGAACAGCATTAAAGAAACAACTTCTGGCTCCAGTATGGCAGGCGACATTACCCACCTGCTCGATTTTCAGCAAAAGAGTATCTGCATCGCAGTCGTAGTATACAGCCTTGACTTTTTGAATATGTCCAGAGGTTGCCCCTTTATGCCAAAATTCTGCACGAGAACGACTCCAGTAATGCGCTTCTCTGGTTTCTAGCGTGCGCTGAATTGATTCGTAATTCATCCACGCCATCATCAAGACAGCCCCGTCTTGATAATCCTGAGCGATCGCCGGAATCAGTCCCTGATGATTAAATTTCAATTGCTCCATCCAAAGCGTATTTTGGTTCATAGAAATTACCGGGTTAGGCAGTTGTTCAAGGCTTGCGTAAGAAGTAGGACATCTAGCTTGCGTCCAATTAAGACCAGTTGAGTCTTGGGAGCCGTTGTCCACTCGTCATCGTCGATCGTAAACCGCTTGCCAATCAGTTGGAATAAATGCCGTTTAGGGCTTTCATCAAACCAGAGTACGCCTTTTGCCCGAAATACAGTGTCGGGAAGCTGGTAGTCAAGGAACTGTTGAAACCTTTTGATAGATAGGGGGCGATCGCCTTGAAATGAAACCGCCATGAACCCATCGTTGTTAAGGTGTTTAGAACTGGATGCAGGTGCTGTGAGCGTTTCCATAGAAGAACCTGATTCAGCGAGATTGACATCTAAAATCAGTGAGAGGGGCACTTTCCCGTATTCAGAACGTAAAATTCTGGCACGTTCTTTGACTGACCGAAGATAGTTTTCTAGGTCATTTACTCTCTTTTCAGGCACTAAATCAGTTTTGTTCAACAGAATAATATCACCATAAACAATCTGGTTCATGGCTGCATCGCTGTTGTAGTGATCTGTTGGAGTAAACGTTTCTGCATCGACAACGGTAGCGATCGCATCCAACTGAGTCCGATCGCGCAATTCTGTTCCCAAAAATGTCAGAATAATCGGCAATGGATCGGCAACTCCTGTCGTTTCAACAATGAGATAATCAATCCGATCTTGACGATCTAACACTCGGCACACGGCATCTGCCAGGTTGTCATTGATAGTGCAGCAGATGCAGCCGTTCGTCAGTTCAATCATGTCTTCTTCGACTGCGATTAAAAGCTGACTATCAATATTGATGTCACCAAATTCATTCACTAAAACTGCAACTTTGTAATGCTCAAAATTTTGGAGAATATAGTTCAACAGCGTTGTTTTACCACTGCCTAAAAAGCCTGTGATAATAGTTACAGGTAGTTTGGTGTCAGTACGTGTGGGATCGGACATGAATTCACATGGGTAGTGGGTCAAGAGAGGGAAGTAGAATTACTCCACTTCCCTACTTTATTTCCTAATGAAACGATGGGCTATGGCGAATTAAATCCATAAATTCCTGACGGGTTCTGGCATCATCGGCAAACACTCCTTGCATCGAACTGGTTACTGTCCAAGAACCTGGCTTTTGTACACCGCGCATGACCATACACATATGGGTTGCCTCAATCACAACGGCAACCCCTTGGGGTTTGAGTAAGCCTTGCAGGGCATCGGCAATCTGTTGCGTCAGGCGTTCCTGGACTTGCAGACGACGGGCATACATTTCGCAGATACGGGCAATTTTGGATAAACCGATGACTTTTCCATTGGGAATATAGGCAACATGGGCACGTCCTATGATGGGCAGAATATGATGTTCGCAGGAGCTAAACAGATCAATGTCTCGCACCAACACCATTTCATTGGCATCTTCATGAAATACAGCTCCGTTGAGCAATTCATCCACGGATTGCTGGTAGCCAGAGGTGAGGAATTTGAGGGCTTTAACGACTCGTTTGGGAGTGTCACGCAGCCCTTCGCGATCGGGGTCTTCACCCATGCCCAGGAGTAAGGTTCGAACCGCCTGCTGCATCTCTGCCTCAGAAACAGGCGGCTTTGATTCGGTAATAACCGTTTGCTGACGGATGTCGTCGGTTGAAAGAGATAGAGTCATGAGTGAATAAGATTAGGTGAATAACCAGTCATTAGAAAACAGGAGCATGAAGTACAACACCCCTTCCTCCAGCAGATGACTGCACTGCTGAAAAGCTTAGTATTAGGCAAAGCAATCCGTTAACTGCTGCCGTAGTTGTTCAGCGTTTAGATTGCGCCCGATGAAGACAAGCTGGTTCTTGGGTGGGGTGCGCCATTTTTCCGCTTGCAGGTCATAGCGAGGTCCACTCAGTTGAAAAATGTTGCGTAAGTGGCTTTCAGTGAACCAGAGAATGCCTTTTGCTCGAAAGACTTCCTGCGGTAACTGATTTTGCAAGAAGGTTTCAAATTTTCTTACGTCAAAGGGGCGATCGCTCTCAAAGGAAATGGATACATACCCATCGTTGTCCAGGTGAGCTGAATGGTGATGATGATGTTCATGGTGATGATGATGATCTTTATGGCGATCCTGCGAGTGATGATGGTCATGCTGGGTTTGCTCAATTTCTTCCTGAACTAAATCGGCATAGGCTTCCGGGTTGTTATACCCCACATCTAAAATCAGCGGCAGCGACACCTTACCGTGTTGACTATGCAAAATTCTGGCTCCAACTTTCACGGTACCAATGTATGTTTCTAATTCCTTCACTTTCTGAGGTGATGCCAGATCGGTTTTGTTCAGTATGGTGACATCGGCATAGGCAATTTGCTTAAGCGCTGCTTCACTCTCGAAATGATCTGGTGTAAAGGTTTCAGCATCAACAAGGGTGATAATTGAATCCAAGCGAGTGAAGTCGCGCAGTTCAGTTCCTAAAAATGTCAATATGATGGGTAATGGGTCAGCAACGCCAGTGGTTTCAATTACCATATAATCAACCCGATCGTCTCGTTCCAGCACTCGATATACGGCATCCACCAGTCCATCATTAATGGTGCAACAAATGCAGCCATTGCTCAGCTCTACCATATCTTCATCCATCGATACGAGTAATTGACTATCGATGTTGATATCGCCAAATTCATTCACGAGAACCGCAACCTTCAAATCCCGGCGATTGTTCAAAATGTGATTCAGCAGGGTCGTTTTACCACTGCCTAGAAAGCCAGTAATAATTGTGATCGGCATCCCTTGCTTGGGAAGCTCTAGGGAGGCAGTGGTGGTTTCAATCATGGTGCTGGTCATATCAAAGCTCCTCTGCTAAAAGTGCTCATACTAAATGGCAATGCAATCTGTTAATTGCTGCTTGATTTTGCTTGTATCCAGACTTCGTCCAATAAACACGAGTTGATTCCGATCCGGGGGCTGCAAATGCGTGTTTCTTAAGTCACGCCGCTGACCACTCAGTTGAAACACATAGCGCAATTGACTCCCCTGAAACCAGAGAATCCCCTTGGCACGGTAAAGATCCAAGGGTAGATGGTCAAGGAAGTTCTGAAATTTAGGTAAATCAAGAGGCTTTTCACTCTCAAATGAAACTGCCATAAATCCATCATTCTCTAGATGATGAGAATGATGATCATAACGGGTATGATGCTCAGTCAGATCGTGTGTCAGGTAAGTGCCGGGGTCGTTAAATCCAACATCCAAAATTAACGGTAACGGCACCTGTCCATGCTGAGTTTGGATGACTCTAGCACTCTGCTTAATGGAGCGAATATAGGTTTCTAGTTCATTGATGCGATCGCGGGTGACTAAATCGGTTTTGTTTAATAGAATGATGTCGCCATAAATTAACTGATTGCGTGCCGCTTCACTATTGTAGTGACTGGACGTGAAAGACTCTGCATCTAGAACCGTCAGAATCGAATCAATATAAGTGATATCCCGCAACTCAGTACTGATAAAACTCAGCATGATGGGCAATGGATCGGCAATTCCTGTGGTTTCAATTACAATGTAGTCCACTGCATCACCGTAATTGACCAATTCGCAAACCGTATCAATCAAGCTCTGATTAATGGTGCAACAAATACAGCCATTGCCCAATTGCACCATATTTTCATCGACAGATACTAATAACTGGGAGTCGATGTGAATATCGCCAAATTCATTCACAATCACGGCTACTTTGAGGTCTTGGCGATTGTTCAAAATGTGGTTCAGCAGGGTCGTTTTACCACTGCCCAAAAAGCCTGTGATTAGCGTAACAGGTGTTCCTCGCTTAGGAACGGTGATGGACTCTGGAGAAGTCTGCACAACAGGATGGTTCATAAATTCCTCTCATCCAGAACCTGTGAATCAGCAACCTGAAATGCTGCAACTTTGTGCTGCATGAATTTAAAAATGTTATAAAATCCGTTGCTCCGAGAGGGGGTGAGACTCACATTCAAGCCAGTCTGTTGAATAAATTCTGGCGTGAGTTGGAGTATTTCATCAGGGGATAGTCCATTCAGTCCTTCGATCAGCAATCCGACCAACCCTTTGGGAATTTGGGCATCAGACCTCCCCTGAAACGTGACTTTGCCGTTGTGGAGCACCGCTGTGATGTAAACCTGGGATACACACCCCGGCACTTTATTCTCTGCAACTAACTCAGCTTCAGGCAATTCTGGCACCCGCTTGGCAAACCAGAGCAAATATTCGTAGCGCCGCTTGGGTTCAGAGATTTTCTGGAACCGCTGAACAATCTGTTCTAAGTTTGGGGGAAGAGGCTTGGCGGCAGAGGACATATCAACTCAGATTACATAAAATGATAATCATTCTCATAATACAGAATTTTTAGCAATTTGGACAGGTTTGTGATTCATGGCTTTCCTCTGTCAGTAGGCTTGGATAAAATTTATGAACTGGATACGTGGGAGAAAGAAGCAGCTTATGAGCAGAAAGATAGAGAACCTTCTCCACAAAGCGCTGCTGGAAGAAGGCAAGATGGAATATTCTCTCTACGAGTATGAGTTAGAGGAGCATATTAATTACTGGTACAAGGGACTGAAGACTGACCAAGATGATTTTGTGTTTGTGGTGACAGAAAACTCCGGGCATGTGGCGATGGTGCTGATCATGCCAGACAAAACCGTGTTGGTGAATGAAGAGGCTAGGGCAAAGCTGTCAGAATTTTGGCAAAACAACTACAGCACTAATCTGAAACGACTGATTCCAGTGATGGCGAAAGAGTTAGCAAACAATGAACTCTTCGTGAATGGGGTCAAGATCGTCGATCGCAAGCAGATCAAGCGAGTGTGGGGTCAGGGAAGTGCTTGAGTGCGGGGGCGATCGCCTGAATTAAAACAGGTAAGGAATCAAGCGCTTCGTCTGTTGCATATAGACTTTGTACTCATCTCCAAACTGTTCCAGCATCATTTGCTCCTCATTCCCAATTCGTAAAGCGTACATCACACCAAACGAAACCAGTCCAGAGAAACCCGCAATCCAATTTGGCAGTAAAAGCGCCTGAGCAATGCACCATAGCCATACAGATGTATACATGGGATGACGAATGGTTTGATACACGCCACCATTCACTAAAGTATGACCTTCTCTGACTTCTAAGGTCGGCGACCAGTTCTTTCCAAGATCACGATGAGAGCGCCAGAATAACCACAGCGCAACGGCAAAAGCGATAATGCCCAGCCAATTTGCCCAAGCTGGCAAACTATAGTTGGCAAGATTGAGCCAGGGAGATAAACCATAAATTAAAGGCAAGATGATCATGCCAATAAAGACCAAGAGGAGCAGGATTTTTTCCTGGGTTGTTTTGCGATCGCGAACAATTGTATTTTGCTTGTTTTCTCGTTGATAGGGTAGGCGAATAACGAAGCTAGACACCACACCAATCATGAAAAGTATTTTTAGAGTCAATGTATCCATGTGGTCTGTCTCCTGGATGAACGTAGAACAAGGAGCTAGCTTTCAACAAAGCTGTAAATTTCGAGGTGACAGCAAGTGTTGGTTAATCCAGCGAATACGACCTTGCTGCTCAAACTGGCTCAACAAGGGTGCATGTCACTTTGGAAGGTGCATAACTTGAATGTCTTGGCAATGAGGTAGCTGAAAGCCTGTGAATAGAGCGTTTCAATCTATAAGTATAAATACTCCCTCGCAAAGGTGACATGCTCCCCTCAACAATCGGGTTACAGTGACTCGTGTCGTGCCTAGAGTGTCTGCAATATCCTGATGGGTTAGGCGTAGCTGAATCAATTGCCCCTGCTTGGATTCACGACCGAACTTATCAGTCAGCCACTCTAATAACTGCTGTAACCGTTGGTGAATCTGCCCACTGCGAAGCCGCAATAACACTTGAGTTTGGTGGAGGTGAGACAGTAGCACCTGATTTAAATGACCGCATTCTTCGGGTTGGATCGAACGAGCCTTGACATTAGTCAAACACTCTACTTCATAGGGCTGAATACAGGCGAGAGGTTGACCTACGGTATCTCCCAGGCCCCAAAATCCCAGAGCAATGAGGGTGCCATCTTCAGTCAGCGTGTAGGTACGCACTACTCCAACTTCAATGTGCCAGAGGGCTTTTTCACTGGGCGGGAGGTGTTCTCGACGCTTAAACGTGCTTACTGTCGAACAATCCAACTTTGGCTCGATTAGAGTGAGGTTAGCCATCAATCAATTACTCAGATACATTAAACGATCGCTTGTAAACAGTGGCACAGAATGCGTTCTGCTAAAATCGCACTACACTGTTCACTGGTATAAATCTCTAACCAGGCATCTGGGTGTGCTTCAAACAAAAGTCTTTCGCCTGGAAAAACAACTTTCTCGAAGAACCAATGCGGAATATTGGAAATACGGGCAATTTGGACAAAGCGAGTTTTGTTGGTGTAGCAACACAGAATTTTTTCTGTCTTTCTACAAGGTAAATGGTCAAGAACTTGAGTCATGGTCAACTATCCAGATCTATCAACTGAGTAAAGGAGGAATCCGTGCCAGGATTCCTTTCTTAAGCACTTCAGGACGTTCATAACGGGGAACGATTCCGTCTGCACTGGCATGATATTGTTCCGCCAGTTGCAGAATTGCTGAAGCACTTTGTAAGGCAGGTAAATCGCCAAACATCAAGGTGGTTTTGTCAGGAGCGGCAAGGGCAATTACACAGGCTCGATTACAGCCACTCAAACACTCGACGGCTTCAATTTTATATTCAGCCTGGAGTGTCCATTGTTGTTGCTGATGCAATAAACTCTGAAGTAAGTGATAACCGCCGCGTTGTCCCATATACTCTCGTTGCGTCGATGAGAATGTACAGGACTTACAGACAAATAGAACGTGTTGGGGCATGACTATCTATTTTGCTTGAAGGGCTTGAATTAAATCGGCTTGTTCAATCTCATCAATGGTTTTATGGACTTTAAACTGTTGGGCAGGTTGCGTCAGAACTGCAATTGCTGTCTCAATCGGTGGGCATCCTGGCTCTCGGCACTGAAGCTGACTGATGGAGACTGTAATTTCTGGATCTAGGTTCAAGCATTCATAGATCCAGGTTTTGAGTTGCTGCACCTTGGCAGGATCGGCTTTGAGTTTTGACTGTGAAAAAAGGTTCATGAAATCACTCCGGTAGACTGAATGATGAGCCGAGTCAATGAGACATGTATCAGCGTCAAGGCAAATGCCCAAATGAGATCTTTGACTAGAAGACGACCGAAGATCGCCCAAGTTAAAACATGCTCACCCGTGAGCAGTAAACCAAGGGATAGCACCAGACTCTCAAACAACAAGAATCCTGTAACTACAGAGATCGCCACCCAAACCCAATGCCCTTTACGGGTCATCTTGCTAAGAGTCGGGCGAATTGCCGCCATCGCTGTCACGAGAACCGTTCCTAACCCCATGACCAATCCCCACAGCAAAGCTTCTGAGGTTTGAGGATATTGACGCAGAGCATAGCCATAAATCTGGTTAACCAGCCAGATTGCTGCTGCTGCACTCAGGGCACGTTTAGGTGTAAGGGTAGTTCCAGCGATCGCACCAAAGGCAACCAGCGGTGGATGAGGATAAATCACACTGCTGGCACTCCCGATCGCAATCAGCAAAAACGACCAGAGACGATGGCTGGCAACCCGATTCCATGCGTTTGACCACTGGCTAGACTGAGAGACTGTTGTGGTATTCATGGACTCTTGCATGGCACTTGACCTCCTGGAACATTTTTCTAAGCTGTCTTTTCCGGCATTTCTGAAGAATGGTGATCGACAATCAACCAGCGATCGCCGACTTTATGGTAGATAAAGGTAAATCTTGCCTTCACTTCCGAGGGCTGACCCTCTTTGACCACTGCAAAGGTATAAGTACCGGAATTAACCGCTACATCACAATAAATCTGGATGTTTTGCTCCTCAATCCGACCATCGGGCTTAAGTTTGAGAAACCGCTGAAAGTAATCCTCAATTTCGGGATGGGTGTGCCGCACTTTGTTAGAAACGGTGGGAACCAGAATCGCATCATCCGCATAATTCTTAGCAACTTCGCTCGGTTTGCCAGTTTGCAGGGATTGATCCCATTGCTCAAACAGCGCAGTAATATCGGCTTTCGTAACCGTTGGGCAACTTGCATCGGCGTAGGCAGGGCTGCCAGCAAGGAACAGCAGTGTAAGCAAGTTAATACAAATCAGGATAATTTTCTTCATGTTTCTTCTGGTTTAAATCTGCTGTTTGTTCTTGATTACTTGCTCCATTTTTTTCTGAAGTTCTACTAGCGTTAACGATCCGAGTTCTCCTACTTGGCGAGTTCGTATACTCAAGGTTTGATTTTCCACTTCGCGTTTACCAATGACTGCTACCACAGGAATTTTCTCCAATTCTGCGGTGCGAATTTGCTTCCCTAGACGATCGCCACTGTGATCCACCTCAACCCGATAGCCCAGTTGCTTGAGTTGCAGGGCGATCGCGGCTGCATACCCGCGCTGCTCATCACTCACGGGCAACAGCCTCACCTGCACTGGAGCTAACCAGAGGGGAAAATCCCCTGCATAATTCTCAATTAAAATGCCAAAGAAGCGTTCGAGTGAGCCGAAGATGGCGCGGTGAATCATAATCGGGTGTTGCCGTGAACCGTCGGCTGCCACGTATTCCATATCGAAGCGTTCCGGCAAGTTAAAATCCACTTGAATGGTGGAGCATTGCCACTGACGGGCGATCGCATCCTTGATCTTGATATCGATTTTGGGTCCATAAAACGCACCACCGCCGTCATCGGTGACATAATCCCAACCCTTTGTGTTTAATGCTTTGGCTAGCGCATCCGTCGCTAATTCCCAAATATCATCCGTACCCACAGACTTGCCAGGACGAGTGGAAAGGTATACTTCGTACTCAGTAAAGCCAAAGTCCGACAGGATTTGCTCGGTCAAATTCAACACGCCCAAAATTTCGTCCGCTATCTGTTCGGGCAGACAGAAAATATGAGCATCATCTTGAGTGAAGCCGCGCACTCGCATCAAACCATGTAATACACCCGATCGCTCGTAGCGATAGACGGTGCCTAACTCTGCCCAGCGAATCGGCAGTTCCCGGTAAGAATGCAGATGACTTTGATAGGTCAGCACATGAAACGGGCAATTCATGGGCTTCAGTTGATACTGCTGCGCTTCAATCTCCATCTGGTCGAACATATTCTCCCGGTAGAAGTCAAAGTGACCGGAGGTTCTCCAGAGATCGAGATTGGCAATGTGGGGCGTGTAAAGCAGTTCATAGCCTGCGTCTAAATGCGCTTTACGCCAGTAGTCTTCAATCAAGAGCCGCATCCGTGACCCTTTCGGATGCCAGAAGACTAATCCCCCACCTGCATCCTCCTGGATGCTAAATAGATCCAGGTCTTGCCCCAACTTACGATGGTCGCGGCGTTTTGCTTCTTCTTTTTGGGTTTGGTAAGCCTGTAGCTGTTCTGGGGTTTCCCAGGCTGTCCCGTAAATGCGCTGCAACTGCGATTTGGTTTCATCCCCTCGCCAGTAAGCTCCAGCCACACTTTCCAAAGCAAACGCGCTGGGGTTGATTTCGCCCGTGGAGTTGAGGTGAGGCCCAGCACACAGATCCCACCAGCAATCCTGACCAATCACTTTTTGAGCCAGAGTGTCCGCTGCGATGTGAAACAAGGAAGCTTCTGCCACACCTTGCAGGGTATCTGCACAACCAATAAAGTAGCGCGTGATCGGCTCATTCTCAGGAATGCTATCGAGGATTTCCAGTTTGTAGGGTTCATGGAGTTGCTCAATTTCTGCCCGAATCTGTCCGCGATCGACCACTTCCCGAATGATGGGCAGATTGGCGTTAATGATGCGCCGCATCTCGGTTTCAATCTGGCTGAGATCGTCAGGGGTGAAGTTTTTTTGACGGTCAAAGTCATAGTAAAAGCCAGTGTCTGTCCAAGGGCCAATCGTCACTTTGGTCTCCGGGAAGAGCATTTGCACTGCCATTGCCAGCACATGGGCGCAGGTATGACGAATCCGCAGTAGGGTTTGCGGATCGCGCTGAAAGTCATGCTCTTCAAGAGATGGACGGGGAATCTGGCTGATCATATTCAACTATAAAATGATAATCATTCTCATTTTAGCATGAAAATGTCACTGCTGGTAGGCGTAGATTAGAAAAATCGCCATCGCTTCTGCAAACCAACTACAATGGGCAGTAGTTTGTGAGGAGGAAGTTGTATCGCGCATCGATTCGCAGGTCAGAGAGTCACTGATATTCTCAAAACCAAAAGAGCTAGCATCAAACAAGCCCAACTTCCAGAAAGATCGCCAAGTTGGGAGGAATTTAGCGCAATGACCTGGGAGCAGGTTGAGCAAGGTGCAGAGGATAATGTTCCTGGCTTTAGAGTGGTTCGCAAATTGCTGAGTGACCGGAGGTTTGACAAGTGAGTAATCCTATCTTTGATAAATTGCTGGCATTCTTGAGCAAGCTGGAACAGGAGAAAATTAGTTACTCTTTAGCGCATCATCGGGATGAAGCTGTGATGGTTACGGTCGCTGTACCCGGAGAGCGATGGGAAATTGAATTCTTAGGTGATGGTTCAGTGGATGTCGAGAAGTTTGTCAGTCACGGAGACATTGCGGGTGAAGAGGCGCTGAGCGAGTTGTTTGAGCGCTTTTCAGAATCAGAAGGAAGCATCGAATGGGCTAGCGGGGTAACACTTGCACCAAGATGACAAATTATAGTTAATCGTGACTGGTCGGGGATGAAGGGACTATCGCCCCTCACTCTGGAAAGAAAAACTCCGCCGAACCCTCATCAATGGGTTCACGGTTCCGATGGTATGCCTCCAACTCCTCTGGGCTGATCGGATTTTCAGTGGGATTCTCAAAAAACGCTTTGACTCGAATATAACGCCGCAGACCCTCTGCTCCAGCATCCTCTCGCGTTGCGTCTTTGAAATCTTCAGGAAAGGTTTCACTAACCTTGATCCAGGTTTCTTGCAGAATCGCTTCAACCTCAGGAGTAAGCGCTTTGTCCATCAAAGTTTCCAGGGCTTCCAGAATGTCGATCGTCTGAAGAATTTCAGGAGTGATATCGGATTTAGACATTGTGCTTCTACCCCTGTCCCAAGACACGCAATCGAGGGAATGCCATTGCCGTTAGAAAAATCACCAACTGGGTTGCCACGATACTAGGACCCGATGGCAAGTTAAATGCGGCTGAAACCAACATTCCTCCCACGGCACTCAAGGCCCCTAACCCTGCCGATAGCACCACATAGTTTGTGAACGTGCGACTTAGCAACCGCGCAGCACAAGCTGGAATCACCACAAACGCACTCACCAGTAGCACCCCGAGCGCTTTAATCGACACTCCTACGACCAACGACAACAACACAATAAAAGTAGTGCGATGGGCAGATGCTGAAACTCCCCGCGCGATCGCTAATGGTTCATGCAACGTCAATAACATTTGCGTTCGCAACGTTAGCCCGATAAATACAACACAGACCCCTAATAGCAAACTGCCAAAGACCAAATCGAGTTCTTGGACTGCTAGAATGTCGCCGAACAATAGGTGATGCAGTCCGCCCTTGTATTGGCCGACAAAGCTGAGGGTGATGATAGCGATCGCTAGCGATGAAGAATAGATGATGTTGAGTAAGGCATCCGTCCATAAGCGGGTGCGCTCCAGCAAATACGTCACCATCAAGGCAAATGCCACGGCAAAGGGCAGCAACACCACCGATGGATTTAAACCCAAAAGTAGTCCAATGCTTATGCCGAGTAATGCAGAATGTCCCAAGGCATCGCTGAAGAAAGACAACTGGCGCAAAACTGTAAAGCTGCCCAGCATTCCGCCCATTAAACCTGTGAGAATGCCGCCCAGCATAGCGCGTTGCATAGAGGGAAGCTGAAACAGTTCGACGATGCGGGTCAGTTCGGCAGGGAGAGTCATTGGGGTAAATGATGATGATGATAGCGGACAAATTCAGCCCCATAGGCAGCAGAAAGATTCTCAGGTGAGAGTGCCACCTCCGGGATTCCCTGGCAGCGTAAGGTGCGATTGAGGCAGAGGACGCGATCGCAGTGGCGGCGCACCATATCCAAATCATGGGAAATCTGCAAAATTGCCCAGTCTTGCTCTTGCTTGAGTTGATAGAGCAATTGATAAAACTCGGTCTCGCCACGCATATCCAATCCAGCCGGAGCTTCATCAAGGATCAGCAATCGGCGCGGGTAAACCAGGCAATACGCCAGCAACACCCGCTTTGTTTCGCCTCCAGAAAGCCCACTGATTAGTTGACGCTTTAGATGGAGTGCATCGACTCTTGCCAAAGCGTCTCGAACGGCATGACGACGCTTGCTCTGGTCTTTCCAAGGCACCTGAAACCCCAGTTTGTCCCACCCCAAACCCACCAGTTCTTCCACGGTCATCGGGATGCGGCGATCGAATAGGAAGTTTTGCGGCAGATAGGCAATCTGTTGACGGATCTGTGGCGCGAGTGAACCCTTGCGACTTAGAGGTTGACCCAGAATAAAAATGGTTCCGGCTTGTCGGGGCAGAATCCCCAAAATGGCTTGTACCAGCGTACTTTTGCCCGCCCCATTGGGACCAACGATCTCCGTATCGGTGCCTGTCGCCAGGGAGAAGGAAACATCCTGCACCGCTGCGTAAGTTTCCCGGTAAACCGTGAGCTGCTCAACTGCGAGTACAACCTCTTTCAATCCGACCTCCTAAAACCTGACCCCAACTCGCTGTGGAACTATGGCAACAGGCTGCGGCATCCAGAGCGGCAACACGGACTGGGTTGAGCCACCAAAGGCGGTCACCAAACCCTGAACGTTTTGACGCATGGTCTTGATGTAATAGTCCGGCTCCAGTGCTTCGGGACCTCCCGTTTCGATCGGATCAAAGGTGCTAATCTTGACGTTTAGATCTTTTGCTAGGGCTGCAAACGCATTTTCGCCCGCTTGGGGTTCTGTCAGAATGGCTTTGAGGTTGGATTCCTTCACCTCATCCGTTACTCGTTTAACATCATCCGGTGAGGGATTTTCTTCCGGCAAATCCACCAGAAAATTGGCTTTCAGGTTGTAGCTCTGAGCAAAGTAGGGGGCAAAGTCATGGAAGGCAACAAAGGTTTTACCTGCATAGGGTTGCAGCAGTTTTGTGGTTTCGGCATCCAGATCTCGCAATTGTTGAATGTAAGCGGTTGCGTTTGCCGTGTAGACTTCTTTCCCGGCTGGATCAGCCGCAATGAGTCCATCTCGAATGCGTTCTACCTGCTGAATCGCCCGTTTGGGATCAAGCCAGATATGGGGATTGTAGGCTCCATGCTCATGTTCGGCTTCCCCTTTGTTCTTGTCTGCGCCCTCCTCATGGTCATGCCCCTCGATCGCTTCATTGGCGATCGTTTTAATCCCCTGGCTGGAATCAATCACTTTCAAATTGGCATTGCCCGCATTCTTGACCAGATCCTCCAAAAATTCCTCCATTTCTAGCCCGTTTTGCACCAGCACATCGGCTTTAGCCAACTTCTGAGCATCCTCCGGTCTGGCCTGAAAATCATGGGGACCCACATTGTTCGGCAGCAGTTGGGTGACTTCCGCGCGATCGCCCGCCACTGCCTTGGTAAACTGAGTGGTCGGTAAAAACGTTGTCACCACTTGCAACTCATCCGTTGCTGCTGCCGGAGATGATTGGGCTTGAGGTGATTCCGTCGTAGACGGCGTATTGGTGGCGCAACTGCCTAAGCTGACTGCGATCGCAGACACAATCGCAACAGACAAGCGACGAACCATTTTATTGGGCTGTTGTAACCTATTACCTGGATGAACCATTTTGATCGCCTCACGTTTCATTTATTTATTCCTTCACCCCTGCAACAGCAATGCCACTTCTTTGGCAAAGTAAGTCAAAATCAAATCTGCCCCAGCCCGTTTCATGCTGGTCAGCGTCTCTAAAATTACCTTCTGCTCATCAATCCAGCCCTGTTGGGCAGCGGCTTTAATCATGGCGTACTCACCGCTGACGTTGTAAGCGGCAACGGGTAAATAGGTGTGCTGCTTGATTTGGCAAATAATATCCAGATAAGCCAGTGCTGGCTTAACCATCACAATGTCTGCACCTTCAGCAATGTCTAGATCCACCTCTTTAATGGCTTCTCTGGCATTGGCTGCATCCATTTGATAGGTCTTCTTGTCACCAAACTTAGGGGCTGAATCCAACGCATCCCGGAAGGGACCGTAGTAGGCAGAGGCATATTTGGCGGAATAGGCCAGAATCCCCACATTGATCCAACCCTCTGCATCTAGCGCTTTACGAATCGCCCCCACCCGACCATCCATCATGTCTGATGGGGCAACAAAATCAGCTCCGGCTTCTGCTTGCACCAGTGCCTGTTTGACCAGTACCGCCACGGTTTCATCATTGAGAATCTTGCCATCCTGGACAATGCCGTCATGTCCCTCGCTGCTATAGGGGTCGAGGGCAACATCGGTGATCAGCAAAATATCGGGAATGGCTTGCTTAATGGCTTGGATCGCACGGGGAACCAAACCATTAGGGTTGTAGCTCTCGGTGCCCGCGTTGTCTTTCTGGTTGTGGGGAATGAGCGGGAAAAGTGCGATCGCCCCAATCCCCAACCTATCGGCTTCCTTCACCTCCGCTAGAAGCAAATCCAGGGTGTAACGATAGCAATCGGGCATAGACGGCACTTCTTCCTGTTGACCTTCACCCTCCATCACAAACAGGGGATAGATCAGATCTTCAACCCGCAGCGTGGCTTCCCGCACCAGCCGCCGCAGGGTTTCAGTCCGGCGCAAGCGACGCGGGCGATGAATGATGGGCGTGAGCGTTGATTCAGGCTGGCTGACGGAGATAGCCTGATCTGTTTGATCCTCCAGAATAGAGACTTGATCTAGGGACATAGAGTACAATGAGAATGATTATCGTTCACTTATTCTACAGTAATCCATGTGAAAAGTAATTCTCTGCCTCAGCAAGATCGCGGACATCCAACCCACCACCCCCCTCGCCTAACGCGAAATCAGCAAGCCGTGCTGGATGTCTTGCAGCAGCAACCCCATCCCCTCTCGGCTCAGGCGTTGTATGGCATTATGCGTCAGCAGCAGGCGATCGGGCTGGCAACGGTGTATCGGGCTTTGGAAACCTTAAAATTGCATGGATTGATCAGGAGCCGAGCCGGGACAAATGGCGAATCGCTGTACAGTCCAGTCCTCACCGATCAGCATTATCTAACCTGTTTACAATGTGGTCAGTCTTTCCCTTTGGATCGCTGCCCCGTAAAAGAATTAGAAGCGCCCTTGCAGCATTCCATTCCGTTCAAAATCTATTACCACACGCTGGAGTTTTTTGGCTTGTGTGAGCCGTGCACCCATCAGGTTGAGTGATGAATTAAGTATTAAAGGCGCAACCGAGACCTCAGCCTTACAATTAGGGTAAGACTGATTGATAGGCTGACCATGAACCTGAATGCTGAGCTTCCTGATGACATTGCCCAAGCGATCGCTGATTATATCCAAGATCAGCCGACTCCAACCGACATTCCTAACGTTCTGCAAACCGCCTTGCAAGCCTTTCTCGCTGAACGAGGATATCTTGGCTCTCAGAAACGCCTGCGTATTACCCCTGCCACTCAGGGCAGCGGCTACAGTGACACCTCAATTAATCACGATCAAGTTCTTTCTAACTTTGAGCAAACCCCCTCAGTATGAGAAGCGTGATCGCTGATACCGGGCCACTCTATGCTGCCTATGATCCGAGCGATAGCTATCACTCACAGGCTCTTGCAGAAGTTGAGCGTCTGACACAGCAAAATCTCACAGTATTGCTCCCCTATCCAATCTTCTTGGAGACCCACAGCCTGATTCTCAAACGGCTAGGAATTCAGATAGGGTTTCGCTACATTCAGGAAATTTCGATTGGGACAGAACAATTGCAACCTACTCTTGAAGATTATCGGACGGCTACTCAAATTATTCAACGCTATCCAGATCAAGCAATTACGCTGTTTGATGCCACCACAGCCGCAATTTCTCAGCGTTTGAGAGTCGCTATCTGGACGTATGACTTTCATTTTGATGTCATAAACAGCAGTGTTTGGAGATAGTGTGTATCATCACTGAGTCACCTGAAACCCTTTTCCTGAACCATAGCGTACCGTTCTAAACTCAATCTGATTGGTGTTGGGATTGTAGAGCGTATAGGTTGCCTGTCCGGGAATTCGTCCGACATTACCTACACCGATCACTTGTCGAGGTTTAACAAGCGTGGCTTGAGGTGAGGTTGCCTGGTCTAAGGTTGTGATGCTAGATGTTACGCTGCCCTGCTGAATCTTATATTGAAACGTCAATCCAGAACGACCACAGAACAGATTGTTAGCATCCATCCGCATCACGCGATCCAGCATTTGCATTGGGGGTGTATCGGGTGTCAATTCATCGCTGATGCTGACGCTACTGCCATGAATCAGTAGGCAATCGAGTTCAAAGAAACCAAAATCAAGCGATCGCACCCACTCCACCGTTTCTCGCGGAATCGCATCCCACAGCGTTTTCACCATTGCTATGCCATAGCGCTCAATCAGTTCGGTAGGTTCCCCCGTCCGACCCAACCCATGCAAAATCAGCAACTGCTCTTCCCACCAACCCTGACAAACCTGAGGCACAGGTTCATTCAATCGAGGCGATCTGATCCGTTGAATTACCTTTGTACTTTCAGGCGTTGCAGCAATCACATCCCCCAGGATATACAGTTCTTCGACAGGTTGCCGTTGTCGTTTGATATCTGCCAGCACTGCTTCATAGGCAGCTAAGTTCCCTTCAATGCCACTTAAAATTGCCCAATAGGTCATCTGATGCTACACGCCTTTGTAATTTGGAAATTGTCACCTATTCTGCAAACGCGAACCACCCTGCGAAAATAAAGCCGGTATAGAAACGAGTTATTTTGGTGAAACCAGCTTGAGTTAACAACTCCAGGGTTCGTTCTTCTGAAATACATTGGATGTGTTGCCACACGCCATCAGCAAGCTCATTGAGCCGCTGTGATTCCATTCCTGTCATTTGTGCTCGTTTCTGCCATCCATCAATTAATCGCTCAAATACTTCTGATTGCTTATCGCCATGCGAATCCACTAGCACAAATGGGCTACCGGGTTGAAGCCGAGCCGCGATCGCCCGCAGATAATCCAACTTGGTGCCATCATCTGGCAGAAAATGCATCACTAATAAGCTAGTTGCTGCGTTGAACAGGGAGTGTGGCAGGTCTTGCACAACTCCATTGTGCAGCGTGACACGATCCTCAATTCCCAAAGATTCAACCTTTGATTGAGCCACTGCCAGCATTTTTTCAGAAGGATCAACACCCGTGAATTGCCAGGTTGGATGAGTTTGGCTCAAAGCACTGATTTCATTGCCACCACCTGCTCCAACCACCAGAAGATGAGCGTCATCTTTTAGATAGAGTTGGAATAAAGCTGTCAGCATTGTGAGCATCGCATCATATCCCGGAATACTCTGCCGTACTGCGATGTCGTAGTCAGCCGTTGGTAGATTGGGGTTTTGATCAAAGTCAAAGGGGTTTTCGCTCATAACTATCGTTCACACACATGGGTTGGATCATCAGCGCGCTCGGCAAACTCCATCCCTCTGGCTAATCGCCACGCAAAGATCGGCGGTAAGCCTTTCTCAATAATGGCAGCACAGGTTTTTTGATAGTCATATTCCACTTCGCGGAGCGTAATCTGATCTGTATCTGCGTCATAAATCACGTAGGTTGCATTGGGTCTACCATGACGGGGTTCTCCGACCGAACCCGCATTCACGATTCGTTTGAGTGGTGCAGAAAAACTCATATCTTGCTCTGATTTACTAGTCAATTTGACTCGAATCTGAAGTTGTCCTGCATCCAGCGATCGCACATAGGGCACATGGGTATGCCCGCAGAACAAAATATCAGCACCTGTCGCCAGTACCCGCTCCATCGCCACAAACGCATCCACTTCCGGCATTAGATACTCATGCTGATTATGGGGGCTGCCATGCACAAAGCAGAGGTTATGGTCGCGCAAGCTTAAAGGTAACTGTGCCAGATACTCCCGTACTTCTGGATGAATCGTTTGGTTAGTCCATTCATGGGCTACCTTGCCGCGCTTCTCCGCCAGTACAGAGGGATAGCTGCATTCACAGGCATTCAACCCTTCTACAATGTCCTCATCCCAGCAGCCCTGACAGGTGGGAATATCCAGAGCGCGAATCATTTCCACTACGGCATTGGGATGCGGCCCATAGCCCACCAGATCCCCTAAACAATAGATTTTGTCAGCCTTTTGATTATCGATATCCGACAGCACGGCATTCAAGGCTTCATAGTTGCCGTGAATACAGGACATGACTGCGATTTTCATGCGGCTTCTGCTCCTAATGCGTCTTTAACTTGTTGCTGGTAGTATGCGATCGCTTGATCCTCTAAACAGCAATCTTTTAGAGTTTGGGCAATGGCAGCCTGATCCAGGTTCTCTCCCACAACTTCAATCCCGCTAAACCGATTTGGTCTACCCTTGAGCCAGCGGGGAAGCTTCAGTTCAGTGGTCTCCGTTTGCTGTAGACCTGCCACAAAGTTGAAGTGAAAGGCCCGCCCATCTGCAAAATCAAAAATTCCTTTCGCCCGCTGCACCTGACCATAGGCACCTTTTGTCAGCTCAGACCAGAGCATATCCAGGCTAGCAGGGTCGAGGACTTGCCCAGTCAGGGGCGATCGCCAAACCTGAGACGGGTTCAGCATGGCTTGACTGACGACTCCAACGGCGATCGTATCAGCCCAATCGTGCCACTCCGTCTGCTCCATTCCGGGTGGCAAAACCGCAACCCGTTTACAGGGCAATGACGTTAAGACCGCCTCCAAGGACGAGAGTTGCAGATGAAATCCGATCTCCACATAGACCGTTTCTGAGTTTGATAGATGCTTTAGTCGTTCTAGATCCTGACCCTCTGCCAGGATTTGCACCCCAGGGTGCTCAGCCGCCATGTAGGTTGAGTCAATGGGTGCTGAGTCAGTGCCGGGACAGACATACAGCACAGAGTCAGGGGCTTGAAGCGTGAAGTTTTGACCAATCCAAGTTGTTTTGCCTGCCCCTAGCGGCCCTGCCACAGCAATAATTTTGTTGCTCATGATTATAATGATTATCATTATCAAAATATTCTGCCATAAATTTGCCTTCCGAATGCACTCCCCTTCAATCTCACCTCCAGACAACACGGACATTGCCATCATTGGGGCTGGTCCCCATTCCTTAACACTGGTGGCTCACCTGCTGCAAAAACGCCAAACCCTGAGAGACAGGTTTTTGGTGTTAGATCCTAGTGGCACCTGGATGCAGCAATGGCATCAGCAATTTGCGGCTTTAGAAATTCCCCATTTGCGCTCTCCCGTTGTCCATCATCCTGATCCCAATTCTGGTGCCCTCCGATCCTTTGCAGAATTTCGGTACCAGGAGTTATTTCCCCCGTATGACTTACCGGGAACGCGGCTATTTGGGGATTTTTGTCAGAATCTCATCGATCGGTGGCAGCTTCGAGAGCGAGTCTTACCAGCACAGGTTCAGCGTATTGAGCCGATCACCCATCGCGGTCGCTCCCGCTGGCGGTTGTGGCTGGCAGAGGGGCACTCAATTCTCAGCCGACGTGTTGTTCTTGCCATTGGCGGCGGATTGCTTCAAGTTCCAGATTGGGTTGCTCGCATTCGGTCACCTTACCCCTGCGATCGGCTATGCCATTCCCAGCAAGTAGATCTCCGCAATTTGCAGCTAGCGGGGGAGCGGATTTTGATTGTGGGTGGGGGCTTGACCAGTGGTCATCTGGCGGTTGGTGCCCTGGCTCGTGGCGCTGAGGTGGTGTTGATGGTTCGCCGTAATCTCCAGGAAAAGCTATTTGATGCTGAACCAGGATGGTTGGGGCCGAAATATCTGAAAGGATTTGCAGCCGAGCCAGACTGCCACAAGCGATGGGCGATGATTCAGCAGGCTCGTAATGGTGGTTCAATCACCCCAGCGATGATGATGGCGTTGCGCCGCTCCCAGCGTCAGTGTAAGTTGATGCTCCATGAGCACTGTCAGATTGCTGAGGCTTATTGGCAAAATAATCGTTGGCAGATTCACTGCCAGAATGGAGAGCAGTTGGAGTGTGATCGGCTCTGGCTAGCGACCGGGACCAAGTTAGATGCCACGACTCAGCCACTGTTAACAGAAATTCTGGCTGCCTATCCCAATGAAATGGTTAACGGTTTGCCCGTCTTGGATGCTCATCTGCGTTGGCGGGGATGTGAACTCTACTGCATGGGTGGGTTAGCGGGACTGCAAGTGGGGCCAGTTGCCCGCAATCTTTCAGGGGCAAGAATGGCCAGCGATCGCATTGTTCCAGCTCTCGTCAAACCGAGTCTAGCACTGGTGCAATGAGAGTCTTGTCACAGGTAATCCATGAACCTTGAGTACTACCGTCTGAGTGAGCGGTTGGGCTGATTTCTTAGAATCAGGAAAAACCACCAATGAAGGATGGAAACATGAGATTAGCGGATTTGTCCCCAGAAACCCTCGAAAAAATTAAGACCATTCGTTGGGATCGGATTATCGAAAAACATGAAGGCCCAGAAGATTGGGAATCCGTCTTCCAATACTCCGAACCAGAATTCATGATAATTGATGGACATCCTGTTCTGTTGCCCATCGAGCGATCGCACCACTCTAACATCACCATCCTGCGAACCCTTTGGAGTGCGGATGGCCAGTCACTCACCCTGTTCTTGAAAGACACCACCTACGACGACGATCCATTCATGTCTGGATATTTGGCGGTTTGCGACAAAGTGACTGGTGAGGCGTTCTTTCTGGCAGTGGTGTATCACGAATGGTTCATTATCGAGCGATCGCAGTTTCTGTCTGGCAGGTAAAGGATCGCGGCGAAATCTCGGAAGCAAAAGACCTGGAGATGCGTTACTTGCCCACCCCCACACCCCCGCCCCGCCTGTCGGCGAAAAGTGGGTGCAAGAATTCAGTGGGATCTTGTCCCATCCCTCCCGCCGCAACCCCACAACCCCACCTCCCCCCGTTAGCAGTCCCAAACCCTAACTCTGACCAGCGGTGTTTCCTTCAGCAAAAAGATGTGCCATATCAGCAGTCGCAGGCCAAGGCAGCGTTTCTGCTCAGCAGTTACCCCCAACCTGGAACAAACCCTATCGAGTAACTGGTCTACCTTGCCTCAAGCGACTTGCCATCCCGCTTCATGGGAGCATCGCCAACTGAGTACCGATCTGATCGCACCTCAAAGACTCACCCTGATACTCCACTGAAATGCCAACCGCAGAACCTTCAATTCCCAACAGAGCAGAACCCTTTAACCCCCACGCACTGAGGAAACCCTAAACAGAACTGACAGATGCGATCGCCAAGACCTCTTGAATGAAAATTTGCCCTTGAGCATACCCTTTGCTGCAACAGCGATCGCCAAGGGGTAAAGTGTACGCGCCAAAAACTTTTTCCTCGAACAGCAGTGGGCGCTTGAAATAAACCCCGCACCAGAGGATGAAGTTGTTTCTTAAGGAACTCTGGGTCGGGGAGCGCCACACCGCTGTAACTCGCAAAAACTTCAAGCCTCGCTAGATCGCTCGATTTGTCGCGCCTCTTGGCGATCGCTGGCAGCAGGGTCGCACAGAGCTTATAAATTTTCTTTCACAGGAGGCCCTATGGCTATCAAGCAATCTGCACTCAGTTCCAAGTTCCAGGTTCCCACCCTCAAGCAGCGTGAAGAAAAGGCTTCCTTCCGTCGCTGGCAAGCGGTCTTTTACACCGTTCGCTTCTTACAGTGGGAGCAGGTCAAAGGGCACATCTTCCGCGAGGCGCTGGAGTTCGGTACCCTGAGCCAGTATGCACCGGGCGAGTACGACCCGGATGAAGTCAAGCAGCTCTATGCTGAGGCATGGGAAGAGTTCAAGTCAGAATTCGATGCCGGGTTTGTCCATGCCACGCTAGAGGAGCTGGTTGAGTACGCTCACAAGCACTTTGGTACCAGCCTAGAAGACCTGCTGGAGTTAAATGCCCAGCGTTCTGCCGCCCGGTTTAGCCGCTAGCGGTCACAGCCCAGGTTCAGCCTGGGCTTTTCTCGTTTTCACGAAGTGGATGCGCTGAGCGCGATTGATTCTGTGGGGGCTTGGCCCACCCGCCACCGCGCCCCCACACCCCACAAAGGCGGTTTGACCATCGATGCGGATTGTTTTCTTGTCGTCAAACCCCCTTTGCTCCCCGACAACCGCCGCCCCTCATTGTGTGCAGCCGTGTATCCACACCGCTGCACGCCTATCGTCAGCGCCGCTGCGCCAAGCAGCCGCGCACCTAAAAATCAATCAAAAAGTGAACGGGTAAACAGTCCTACGGGGAAAATGAAGTTGTAGGAATGTCATCATGCTGTCCATTCGCACCGGGATGAAAGTCGCTATCATTGGCAGCCGGAACTATGCCAAGCTCCATCTGGTACAAAAGATGGTTGAAGTCCTACCCGCTGGATGCATTCTCATCAGTGGCGGAGCGAGAGGGGTAGATACCATTGCAGAGGAAGCAGCCCGATCCAGAGGCTTGGCCGTACAGGTATTTCCAGCGGAGTGGCGCAAGTACGGCAGAGGTGCCGGAATCCGACGCAACCGGGACATCATTGCTCATGCCGATGTGGTGCTGGCGTTCTGGAATGGGATGAGTCCAGGTACCGAACACAGTATTCAATTGGCAAAAAGCTTAGGTAAGCCTGTACAAGTGTTTCAGTAATAGTCCTACGGCATAGTTGAAATCAGTGCAGCGGATTAAGCCGTCAATGGTGGTGCAAGTCCACCCAGCACTTTTAGCCGGATCTTCTCTACATCTAATTCCCGGCATCAAGGAGATTTGTATGCAATCTAAGAATTCTGCTGTTTTGGTGGGTCAACTGACTCTACTAGCGATTGCCTGTCTGCTTACCGCCTTTGCCCTAATTCTGATGGCAGGCGGTCAATGGTCATACCGCTGTGGAGTTTGGCTAAGAGCATGGATAAACCGATATCGAAACAGAACGGTGGTCAAAAGCCAATCGGAAATTATCCCTTCTGAAAATCTAAATCCGATTGTTTCAGAACCAGGAAGTGATTTTGAGCCTGTACCAGATCCTTGGGAGCTACCCCTGGAACCTCTTCCCGCTCTAAAGCAGCTCCTGCTTAAGGCTCCAACTAAATCAGTGCTCTACCTTCTACCTCCTGCAAGAGAACCTCAATATGCAGCGATGACTATCCGGGAGCTGAAGAGAATCGCCCGCGATCGCCAAATTTCCAACTATGGCCGGATGAATAAAACCCAACTGATTCAATCCTTGCAAGCAGCCTGAGTTGTTTGATATGGAGGCAATCGATGTCAGTCCTTCGGTATCCGTGAAGTGTACAGGAGGTCTGATATGACTGCCGAACAACTACTTTACTCGAAATCTGCTGCTGCTCGTTTGTTGAGTGTAGACCTTGAGGAGATTCTGGATCTGCAAGTATGGGGAACAGGCATCTGGGTCAATATCGATGGACAAAGACCCAGAATCCTCTCCAAGAAAGCCTTTAAGCAGCACTTCGTCGATTGGCGCAAAGCGGCTGCCCGTTCTCTGCTGGTAACGCCTCAAGTTTTCGCCCGCAACACCTACACCGTCCGCAATGAGACCAAAGAGACGCGCTATGAAGTGCAACTGTTAGGCGATCGCGTGACCTGCACCTGTGAGGATTTTACAAAGCAGCAGGTTTTCAAACAAGGTTGCTGCAAACATCTTTACGCGGCGTTGAAGTTCTGTGGCTATGGTTCATTGGCTGAATATCTGAATGCCCAAGTTGCTGCTTAAAACCAGTCCTGCGGTATCTGTAAACCCACTCAATATGAGGAAAAGATCGTGAAAAAGACAACGATTAAGTCCGATGCGGAGCTATTGGAGGAATCGCCCCTGATGGCAGTGGATGAAACGGGTCTGGTCAAAGCAACTGTGCTGACCACGTTACCTACCGCCTTAGCTGAAGCGGATATTACATCCTTCCTCACAACCGCTGCCCAGTTGGATACCCTAAAACCTGCAATCTCGCTAACCCCCAGCTATCGGGAGTTCAACGCGGAAGGCGAAAAATTGCGCGGGGTGTTCTTGGGTCTGAAAACTGTTCAGAAGAAAGATGATGCAGGCAACAAAGTCCCCCTGGACTGTGTGCAATGGCTTGACCCCAGCGGCGAGGTGTATCTGAATGCTGGGGTGACGCTGGTAGGAGCGTTTGAACACGCTCAGATCCTACCCGGTACTGCCATTGAGATTGAATACCAGGGGAAACGCGATCGCGCCAAGGTTTTTGCTGTCCGCATTCTGAACTAATCCACAAACAAGGGGGAGAGCGATCTCCCCTGTTCTCTTTCTGACAACATTGGAGAAACCACAATGTCCCTCTTACTTCACTGCGGTGCGTTTAGCACTACCTACGATGATCTGCTACAAGTCAAGCTACCAGAAACGACTTCGACCTATGAACCCATCCCTCACCATGAAATTGTGGATACGGTAATCAGTACAGCCTCCGATTCTGGCCTCGCAGTCAAGCGCTCGCAATATGGTCTGAACAAATTAGGCACTCGTATGTTTGGAGTGATTGACTTTGAGCAAACCAGCCATCCCGACTACCGTTGGTCGATTGGCTTTCGCAACAGTCATGACAAGTCCATGAGTGCGGGGATTTGCGCTGGATCGAGGGTCATCGTCTGCGACAATATGGCCTTCAGCGGCGAGTTTAGCTTCACCAAGCGGCATATCCCTCGGAATGGCTTCTTGCGCTACATCCAGCAAACCTTTATCGGGTTGCCAGAGCAACTGGAAAACCTGCAAAAAAATCTGGAACGGCTGAAAATAGAAGGCTTATCTGAAGATGAAGCACGATTGATTGTCTTTGGGGCTGCCGAAAATAACATTATTGCCAGCAGTGAAGTGGTACCAATCTGGTCTGAGTTTCAAGAACCCCGCCATCCTGAGTTTCAAGAACCAACCAAATTCAATCTCCTGATGGCATTTACTGAAAATGCTAAACGGTACAACTCCAATACCAAAGCCGAAAATGTCTACCGACGATTAGGGCATCTGTTTGCGATTTAGCATTCCGGGCAGGGGAGGATTGTAGGCATAAAGCTTCTCTCCTGCCTACTCAAAATCTAGAGCGGCAGCATCGAGTCCAGGTATCGTGAACATAAAGCTGCCATTTTCCCAGACATAGAGAGCTTCAAAGCCTTCCCCATCTCTCAAAAGAACCTGCTCAATCCCTAGAGGATGGATAGACAATCCAAATCCACCGATTAACTTTGGCACCAGTTGATCGGCACTGAAGCGGTTGGGACAGCGAATGCTAAGCACTCGCACATCTTGTAAGGGTTCATCAGAATGTACCTGTGGAACTTGGGAAGTGTGTAAGGTTGCGATCGCCAATTGGCAGAATTTCAGAAGGGATTGGGTTTGAGGATCCGCTAAAGAACGGATCCGCTCAAGTAGATGGCTAGGAAAATCCATAACAGTCCTCTGGCTTAGGGTGTAGTTAATGGAAAAACACTATGTCTAGCCTATACGTAGCTTGCTTCTGCGCAGCAGTACGTCAAGTGGTAGAAGTGGGTGGCATCCCCTATGTTGAGTATGGAGATGAACCCGAACCACTAGAGGATTCAGTACCGGAACCCAATCAGCATAATGATTTACCTGTGTGCGGGCAGTGTGTAAACTTTTATCCCTCTCGGTTCAACCCAGCTAGCGGCTACTGCCCCTGTACATTGTCTCGGAATGAGTGGGATGAAATCGAGATGGGTAAACCTGTTGCCAGTTCAGATCCGGCTTGTTCTCTATTTCAGATGGACTGCCCTTTTTGAGGCTATTTGCAGAAAGGAGATCGCATTGGGGTTAGCGAGCCAGGTTAGATAAACTCAATTTGTCTAACCATGTCTTCTGGATCGACCCATTCCCAAATTAGCGCAAGGGTTTTAACGATTTCTCCAATCGTGCGGCTCCCCTGGTGACAATAGACAATGCCTGAGTGGGGAACATTGGCTTGATGGAGTTTCAGAAAGTCATCATCCTGGGTGAAGATAACCCGTCGTCGTTCAAGCGCAAAGGCAAGCTGTTCTGGATCTGAGGCTCCCATCAGATTTTGTTCGGGTGTGGTGGTCACATCGATGCCTCGTCTCCGTAAGCCTTCGGCTACAGCATTGCTAACGTTCTCATCAAGATGGAACTTAATCTGCCCTGACATTTCTTTCCCTGAGTTTGCGTTGCAGGATGGAGGGCGTTTGAGCCGCCAGTTGGCTGGCAAAGGCTTCGCTTTCGCGGATATCCTGGCGAATTTCGTCTAGATGGTCGTAGTAATAGGTCAGGGCAGCGTGGACATCAGCCAGGGTAATGCTGGGGTAATGGTAAACAATGTCGTCGGGGGACATACTGAGGTGTTCGTACCAAATTGCAATGTCTTGCACGCGAATGCGATGACCCGCAATGCGGGGCTTTCCGCCGCAGACATCAGGGGTGATTTGGATGTGTTCTGAGACAAGGGTTGTCATAGGGGTTTGTTGGGTTGAGAGTAAAGATGAGCCTTTGTTCCTCTAGTTTACAGATAGGGTCAATAGGGCTGTGTTTAGGGCGGATTCTGGGTGCGTCACCGCTCTGCAAGAGCTAGCGCCGCCCTAATCTGCAAGAGCTAGCTATCAGCCTAAACAGATGAACCGCCAACGCATGATTTAGAATTTTCGCAGACTCCACACGACTCGACCGAGGATCTGAAAACTTTCGCCACTGGTCTCTAGATCAATCGTAATTGGTTCATAGATCGGGTTATGGCTATTCAGCTTGATGGCTTTCCCCACCAAGACCTGCATCCGCTTGATCACGATCGCATTATCCAGTCGAACAATATAAATCCCCTCCCCCGGACGGGTCTTCTCCACATCCAAAAACACTATATCGCCGGGGTTGAATTCTGGAGACATGCTATCCCCCATCACCGTGACGGCGTGCAGACTATTGGGGTTTAACCCCCGTTCCTTTGCGATCAACCGTCGAGGCAACGTCAGATATTCGCTGACCTCCTCCGTTATGACTTCATAACCATTCCCGGCCCCTACCTGCAAATTGATTAAGGGAATGCGAACATTCTCCTTGCCCAGCTCCAGCAACGCCACCTCTGAGTCTAGCGCTTTGGGTTGGGGCTTTTCCCCGCCATAGAGTAACCAATCCACCGTCACCTCGCCTGCCTGGGCGATCGCCTGTAATTGTTTGCCTTTGGGAATGGTTTTGCCCTGCAAAATTCGCTGCAAGGTGGTGTAAGGAATCCCATGCTTGACCGCAAAAGCGTGGGCGCTCCTCTCTCCCAGCAAGCTTTTCACTCGCTCTGCCAGGGTCTCCAAGGGCGGCGGTAGGGGCTGCAAAGATTCCGGTTCCGATGAATCACTCATTTTTTCATTTTAGTGAAATTTTCAACTAGACAGGATTGATAAATTCATGGATGGTTAATATATTACCCACTCTGGTTACAAATAAACAGCTAATTCTCCACATCATGCACCCTGCTGATATCAAAGCGGCTCTGGCAAGGCAGGGCATTTCTCTATCCACCCTGGCTCAGGAACTTAATGTCTCCCCCCAGGCGATTAGCCAAACGCTGTATCGCTATGCCCAAAGCCGTTCTCGCCGAATCGAAGCCGCGATCGCCGTCAAACTAAATCTGCCCGTCGAACAAGTCTTTCCAGATCGCAACCCTTAGACACACCCGTAAGAGCCATGACCCCCACGCTAAATCCATCCAACAAAACTCAGCCCACCCCGTCAGCAGAGGATTTTGACTTTGACCGCTACAGCGATAACGTCGTCCAAAGTGCTGCCTTGCCCTGGGTGCAACTGATTACACCCAAGGATAAAAAGCTGCCCTTCGGTTTATTCCTGAAGCGGGACTGTGCCGAGGCGGTCAATTTTCAGCCTTCGGAGGACTGGCAGCCTTTTACGGCTACCTTTGAGTCCGGCGAGACCGAAGTAGAAGACGAGGGCTACTTGACCCAAATCCTTCGCCTCTGCGTGATTCGCCAAACCGCCCTGGAAGGCTATGGCAAAAACCAGTGGGGCAAGTTTGAGTGGCTGGGGTCCATGTACGACCAGGGGCAACTGACGGACATTGGCTTGCGCGTCAGAAATGGCGGTCAGGATTTTTACCAGGCCACTCGATATCTGGTTTTCTTTTTGGATCGCCAGCACCAACTGCTTCAGGATGCGCCGCTCCAACTTAAAGCCAAGGGTGCCTTTGGAGCCTCCTTTGGCGTCGAATTGCGGGAATTTCAGCGCGAACTGTCCAAAGCCTTTTTCAAAGCGGCTAAAGCGGCTGGAAAACGCTTTACCGGAGAGCTAAACCCGGAAGCTCTTTCTCTAGGGATTGTTCAAGCCAAGATGAGCCTACGACGTTCCGAGCAGGGCGCGTATGTCTGCTATTTGAGCGATCGCATTGTGCCAGTGTTCAATGCCGAGAATTTTGGTAAATCCAAGCCAGTCTCCCGCAGAGGTGGGGCTGAAATTATCCTCCACGGCGTGAATTGGCGAGATCTGTTTATTCCTAAAAATTCTGAGACAGGTCAAATTCTGATCCGAGCACACCATGACCATGTTGCCTTTGGACAGCGGGTCAAACCCGAACCCTTCTCTGGTGTGGGCACCATTTCCAATTCTGAAGAAGTGCTGAACAGTTTGCGCTTTGACAACGATGGTTCTGTCTTCATTAGCTTCCCCTTCGATTGTTGGACTGAAGATCGAGTCATACAGTACTACTGCGAAGCCTTCGGAGACACTGCCAACTGGTTAGCAGATTGTCTACCGTCCTTACAAAAAGTCGAAATTACGGGAACGCGCACGAATGGCACGGTTCGCGTAGAGCGCATTGAAGCAGTAACCCCGACTGAATCCGCTACACCTGCTGAATTTGAAGACTATTGAGATGAATGCCGGACACTTGCTGGAACAATTAGCAGCGTTACCGGAGGACTTGGCCCTAGTTGCAGTCGGTGCCCATAAAGCGCCCTACCTACCCAACTGGCAAAGATCGCCCCTGAGCAAAGCGCAAATTGAATCCGAGATTCGGGCGGGGCGGTGTAAAGCAGTGGGGGTGCTCTGTGGAACGCCGTCCGATGGATTGGTGTTTCTGGATCATGATGGGGACTCCTGCGATCGCTTGATCGAGACCCTTTCAGGACTTTCTTTGGATGAAGCCCTGCCCCAGACTGTGGGAATCACCTCAGGTAGACCTGGACGGTACCAACTCATTTACCGACTGTCCCAACAGGACTGGCAACAGGTTGCCACTCGCAAGCTGAAGACGGGAACCACAGGCGACGACGGCAAAGCCGAGATGTTGGAGTTTCGCTGGGATGGTTGCCAGTCTGTTGTGCTGGGTCATCACCCTACCACTGGCATTTATCGCTATCTACCAGGGCAGAGTTTTGCCGAGTGCGACATTGCGATCGCCCCCCAGTGGATAATCCAGCAAATGCAGTCTGAGCCGCAATCCACCTCCCCAAGTTGGGCGGAGTTTGAACGACAGTTTCGGCTCCCTATCGACCAGGCGTTTCCCCTGGAGATTTGCTTGAGTAAAAACAGCCGTGAGCTTTTGGTTGGTGTCACTCAGGGCAATCGGGACAATGCAGGCGCTAAACTAACCCGTGACCTTTTGGGGACTGTCCGCTACCTGGAGAGCATCGGTCAGCCGTATGAAGGCAATCCCCGTCACCACTTGGACGAATTTTGTGCTCGCTGCACACCTCCACTGAGTCAAAAAGATAGCGATCGCCTTTGGAAGTCAGCCTTGAAGGATAATCCTGGCTCCAGCTTGTCGCCAGACCAGATTGAGAGCTGCATCAAAGGTTGGCTCTGGCGGCAAATGCGAGCAGAACCGCTTCCAGTTCCTTTACCTGTGCAACCATCTTCCCTGATTGGGTCAACAGCAGACCCACCATCTCTGACCTTGGATGACCTCCAACTACAAATTCGTCAATTTGTTTCCGGTGCTCCCACGGACACTCAACTCACCGCACAAGTAATGACTTGGGCATCTCGCATTGGTAAACCAGAGAGCACCCTCTGGTTCCTGGTAAAAAGCATTCAACAGGAACTGGAACACCAGCAGTCTCGTAGCGAAACCCGCACGGAAATCGATCGCCTAACCCGGTTGGCATCCTATCAACCCACCCTAAACCGATACCTCGATCCGCTTCTGGCTCACCCTTTGGAGCAAATCGCTTACTGGATGGGGACGACCAGCATGGCAATGCTCACAACGCTTTTACCTACAGCGGGCAGCCTTTTGCCTGTGGGCACAGAACTGGAACTGAACACAGGTACCGAGCATATGGTCTATCCCATTCTCTACACGGGCATTGTGGCCGAGAGCGGCAGCGGTAAGTCCCCATCTCAGAAAATCATCCTCAAGCCCCTGTTTCGTCTGCAAGCCGAGGCTGAAGAAGTCTACCGAGCTGCGCTAGAAACCTGGGAAGATGAATGCAGGCAATCCAAGGAGGCGGGACACGCCACACCCCAAAAACCGAAACCCAGAGACTATTTCACCACGGATGCTACCCGTGAGGCGGTCGTGCAAATTCAGGCGAATCAACCGAATTCTGGCTTCCTGGGTTGGTTCGATGAGTTGTCCGCACTCATCCGAGGACAGAATCAGTACCGCAGCGGTCGCGGTACCGATAAAGAATCTCTCCTGTCCGGTCGAGATGGCAGCGCTCAGAAGGTCGATCGAGCGGGTGGCAAACGTCTGTTCATTGCCCGCTCTGCCTATTCCATCACGGGCAGTACCCAACCGGATACCCTGCGATCGCTGATGGGCGATTTTTCCGATCCTTCCGGGCAGTGGGCACGCTTTCTCTGGTGTTTCCTACCCATTCGCCCCGCTCCCTATCCTGAAAATGCGGTTCATCTCGATGTTGCAGATTTTCTCTACGGTATTTATCGGCGGTTAGCCGAATTCCCGCCCACGACCTATCGTCTCAGCCTCGCCGCCAGAAACTGTTACATCAACTGGTACAACGAGCTGGATCGGCTTCGGCTGGCAGAAGTTAAACAGAGCCTGCGGGCAGTCCACGCCAAGTTCAAGAGCGATACTGGCGTGTTGGCTCTACTGTTGCACTGTCTCAATGCCGCCATTCCTGGACAGACCCCAGCAGAGCAAATTTCGGAAATAACCCTGCGAACTGCAATCCAACTCAGTAAATTTTATCTGGGTCAGGTGAAGTTGATTCACAGTGAAGGCGATGCCCTCGATGGCGACCTGACTCCCAGCTACTGCAAAATGTTATCGCTCTCTCAACGCAAGGGATGGGTGACTGCCAGGGATATTTACCGAGCCAGAGCCGTATGCGATCGCAAAGCCACCCTCGATCAAATCCGGGTATTGATGCGCGAATTGGTGACAATGGGGCTTGCGATCGCCCGAAACGAAGGGAATCGCCTGGAAATTCAAGCTATTAACCGTGGTGACAGTCATCCAAGTATTGGTGACAATCCTCAAAAAAGTGGTGACAATCCCTCAGAATTTGGTGACAGTCTCCTGAACGCTGGTGACAATTGGACTGCCGAGACAAATGAGCGCGAACTTACTTCCGTAAGCCACTCTCAGAACGGAACTGTCACCAGCGACAATCCAAGTGTCACCACAAATCAATCCAGTGTCACCAAGAATGGTGCAGTTGTCACCACACTGTCACCAGGTTGGCAGAGCCGAAAAGTCCTACCCCAAGAAGGTTCTGTCCTAAACAATGCCGAGTTTGTCACCACTGCACAACCCCAACCACCCAAAGCTCGATCGCCTAATTTTGTGGCAGCTAAGATTCAGGTCGGCGATGTCTGTCGATACAGAGGGCCTGATGGGGCTATGAAAGTCACCTGTTGGGGTAAAGACTTACAGGTACTGGCCATTGAAGCGGGGACTGCAAAGGTTAAAGCAAAGCAATGGGTGCATTCCCATCAGATTGAAATTCGTTACCTCAGAAAAATTCAATGACTCAGATCATCTCGATACTCTTAACGCTTGACTGTAGACACGCTTGACGAAACGACTTGCCAATGAGCTTATCCAGTACTCCCAACTCCAACGTCAAATTTTCCTTGCCAGAAGTAATTCTCAGAGAGTTGTTTGTAGATCCTGCCCTGTTGCAGGAAAAACTAGGTCTATCTACAAAAACTTTACAGAGCCTACGGCGGGAGGGATCTCTGATTCAGGGTATTCACTATTCTGAAGTCAACAGCCGTTTAATTCTCTATAACTTGCCTCTCATGATTGACTGGGTAGTCAATCGGCACGATCCAGAAGCTCATCTGAGAGCCATTGAAAATTTCCAAGCAAGTCTGCTCAGCAATCAAGCTAAGCCCAAAGGACAACGCATAAAGCGAGTGTAAAAAGAGCCGAACTAGAACTCTGGAACCTGAACAGAAGAAAGGATGCCTGCATAATGCTGCATGATAATCGTAGTGCTATTGCCAACCCACTTGGCAACTTGAGGAATGGGCACGCCTGCTTCTAGGCATTGAGTAATAAAGGTATGACGGCACTGATACGGATGGCGATAGCGTTTAATTTGCCCCTTCTCTGCTAAGTTCGTAACAACCCCAACATACCGCTTCTTCCCAGACTTGCGCCCATGCCAAGCTCTCCAAAAGAGATTATAGTTCATCGGCTTCCCGCCAATATTGAACAGAAGATCGTCAGATTTGGCATTTTCTAGCTTAACCGAATCCAAGAATAGTCCCAAGGTCTTGTTAATCGGGAAAAACCGATCTTTGCCAGTTTTCGTGGATCCCTTTGCAGTAGGTTTGCCGTTAGCATAAACCACGGCTTCTTTAAACAGGATTTTGTCATCATCTATATGCCGC
Source organism: Leptolyngbyaceae cyanobacterium (assembly GCA_046080785.1). GTDB lineage: Bacteria > Cyanobacteriota > Cyanobacteriia > Leptolyngbyales > Leptolyngbyaceae > JBJTUO01. The sequence goes on from JBJTUO010000049.1 coordinate 60,012, forward strand.
CACTTCAAACCCAAGGCTTCGGAAGGTCTACACCCCGTCAGAAACAAAAATTTAACAAGCGGCGCATAAATCTTATGATATCGATGCGTCTCGAAAGCATTGATGATTGCCACCTGCTCTTCACGAGCAAAAGGATCGATCTCGAAATGATCGGTATTTTGAGCTTTGGTTAACTTAATTTCAGCCGCCATTCCCTCAAATGGATTTTGGGCAATCAACCCCGTCTTAAGCGCCCACTTACAGCAGGCATTGATCCGCGTTAAGAGGCGTTTGCCCATATCAGAAGCAATATTGGCAACGATCCAATCTCGAATCTGGTGGGATTGATCAAGGGTATAGACAGGCATCCGATGAATATGGTTGCCCATCGTACTAAACCATTCCAACGTCTTGGCTTCCAGTTGTGGCTTTCGGTAGTCTACCCACTTTTCCCAGAGGTCGCGCAAGTCTGGCTCTAGCCCCTCAAGCCTTACTGACCCCAGACTATTTTGGGGCTTATATTTCTGAAGCGTTACATCCACTTCCCCGTAAGCGATATCTCGCTCAATAATTTGAACTTTAAGCTCAGCCGCCTTGCGATTTACCTTTGTATCGGGCAGCCCCAGCGACAGGTAGTGACGCTTGCCCCCATAGTTGAACCGAAGCTGAAGGCGGCTGTTACTACACAGAATTGCTACCGATCCTTTAGAAGTCCTACCAGGACTGTCTTTGGCTAAAGTCGTCATATGGTGTAAAAGAGCAAACTAGCTACCCAATTTACACCAATCTTACACCAGTTTTCGGACAGAAATCGACAAAACTCGGCAGAACTATCCGCACCTTGACCCAACTGGAGCGCAAAAATCAGAGCGATAAAAACCGTCGAAAGCCTTGATGCAGTATGGATAAAGCCGCCCCAGTCAGGCTTGAAGGAAATTTTAGTTTAAATCGGGATGACAGGATTTGAACCTGCGACATCCTGCTCCCAAAGCAGGCGCGCTACCAAGCTGCGCTACATCCCGGTATTTATTTACTATACTATATCCCGATCGCCATCAATCGGGATACCAAAACATCCCCTTAATCCCTTCCGGGTCAGGCATAAACCCTAATCTACGATAAAACTCAACCACATGGGGGTCAGCAAACAGGGTGATGTTGCTGATATCCTCGCTGCGCAGTTTTTTGATCATCTGCTTGATCAGGGCTTTGCCCAAGCCCTGGCTTTGAAAATCAGGATGCACCACCACATCCCAGATGGTGGCATTAAACGCATGATCTGACGTAGCTCTAGAAAAACCAATCAGTCGGCGCTGAGCACCCCGCTCTTCCCACATGGTCATAACCAGAAAGCTATGTTGAATTGCTTTTTTGACCTTACGGATTGGCCGACGAGACCAACCGACGGCGTCACACAGTTCCTCTAATTCATAGAGATCGACTTCTCGATCGGTGCTAAAAAAAATACGGGATGAGGTGCGATCGCTGGCCCCATCAAAGACGACCCCATCTGCTTGCAAGGCTTTGGCCATGGCAGGAGCATCTGAAGTACTGAATAGGCTTTTCCAAAAACCCATCGAGCGTTAGGAAGGTAGTAGGTTAGATCAGAATATAGCTAGTATAGTACTCTCTCCTGGATAGCCCATCTCGTTCTAGGGGATAGAGTTCATCAAAAGTTGAACCTGATTTACCTGGAGAGTTGCCAACTATGACTTTGGGCTTAAAGTCATCCACCCCAGAATTGTTGAGGCGCTTTAACCAGGCTTTTCCAAAGTTTTATGAACAATTTGTGAGCAGCGAAATTCAGCTGCAAAACTTGCGCTTGGCCTATCAGCTCTACAAAACCCGTCAGGCCGTGATTGCACTGAAGCCGGAGGGAAGCAAAAGTGCGTTGCGCTTTGCCTATCGCAATCAATCTTTTTTATTAAGCGATATTTTTGGGGTGTTGACAGCTTACGGTTTAACCATCCATAGCCTCAGCCTTTATGGTCAGATTTACCCACCGATGCTCGTCTTCATCAAATTAATTGTTTCCCGCGGGGGGCAAGCCTTGACTCAAAAGACTGCGGATAACGTGGGTCGCGCCATTCGGGAAGCCTTGGCTGGCCGTTTTGAAGTAGAAGAAATGCTGGCGGTTGAGTTCAACCTAGATGCGGGGTTAGAACAGGTAGAAACGGAATTTTATGTGGATCCGGTCTTTCATCTACCAGCCCTGTTGATTGAAGCTGACAACCAACCAGGGCTGTTTTATAAAGTCATGTATGCTGTCTGGCTAGAAGACCTGCTGGTGGTCAATGCAAACCTCTTGGTCTGGCGCAGTCGCACCCGGTTGATCCTTTATTTGCTTGGCCCAAATGAAAGTCCCATCCCTGAATACCTGGGACAAAAAATTGCCGATGGTGTCAGACAACGATTGTTGGGCAGACGCTATTAGCGCTTGACTAAGCCGATGCAGGCTAGGATAGAAGTATGCCAAGCATCAACATTCAGCGAGTTCCTCATTTTTACGAGCTAACAGACCCGACGGTGGCTCCTGACGTTCTTGTTTTTATTCATGGCTGGCTCCTGAGTCGCCATTATTGGCAGCCCTTGATTCGGCAGCTATCACCGACCTACCAATGTTTAACCTATGACCTGCGGGGTTTTGGAGAGTCTCAGCCGACATCCTCCGGCATTTCTACCAGCGCTACCTCAAAGGACTTTAGCCTGCAAGCCTATGCCAGGGATCTAGAGTTGATCTTAAAGCAGTTGGGGATGGAGCGGGTTTGGTTAATCGGCCATTCCCTGGGGGGTAGTATCGCCCTCTGGACGGCCGATCGCTTGCCCCAACAGGTGCAGGGGGTAATTTGTGTCAATGCGGGCGGTGGTATTTACCTGAAAGAAGAGTTTGAGCGATTTCGCTCAGCTGGTCAGCAACTGGTGAAACTGCGCCCCCGCTGGCTCTGCTCTCTACCATTGCTGGATCTCTTATTTACCAGAGCCAGTGTGGCAGAGCCCATTTCTCGTCAGTGGGGGCGACAGCGATTAGTTGATTTTGTTGTGGCCGATCAACAGGCTGCTTTGGGGTCTTTGCTGGAGTCGACAACCGAAGAATCCGTCCATCTTCTGCCTCAAATTGTTGCCCGTTTGCATCAGCCTGTGTACTTTATTGCAGGCAGCCAGGATCCGATTATGGATATCCGCTATGTCCGGCATCTGGCTAGCTTTCACAGCCTGTTTAAAGACCAGGGCGCTAATGTCCTGGAGATTGCTAACTGTGGGCATCTGGCAATGGTGGAACAGCCCCAACAGGTGTCAAACTGCATCTATCAAATCCTGAGCCAGCATTCAGAGACCGGCTACTGCTGATAAAGCAGGGGGACATCGGAAATTGCCATGCGAGAGTGAACCCCCAGACTCAAACTAGAGCTTTCCCCCCGCTTCAGATGATCCGCAGCAGCACAGGCAATCATGGCAGCGTTGTCAGTGCAGAACTGAAGCGGGGGAAATAGCACTCGCAGTCCCAATGGCTGTGCTGCCGCTGTTAAGTGTTGGCGCAAACCACTGTTCGCGGCGACCCCGCCTCCAACTGCGATCGTATCCAGCCCCTGATCCCGCGCACAGGCGATCGTCCGTTTGGTCAGGGCACGGGCGACAGTAGCCTGAAAACTGGCAGCCAGATCCTCAACGGGTAAGCGAGAGTTGGCCTGCTCCAGTTTTTGTGTCAACCGTAGAACAGCCGTTTTTAAGCCACTAAAACTGCAATCGTAGGGGTGGTATCCGCCGGTCGGAAGGGAAATTTGCCCCTCAGGCAGGGTAAAAGCCTCTGGATTGCCCTGTCTGGCCAGCCGATCAATGACGGGGCCACCAGGATAATCAAGGTGCATCAAGCGTGCGACTTTATCAAAGGCTTCCCCCGCCGCATCATCGCGGGTTTGTCCCAGGATCTGATACTGACCGCAATCCTTAACGTGAATCAGGCTGGTGTGCCCCCCCGAGACTAAAAGACAGAGAAAGGGCGGTTGTAGCTCTGGGTAGGCCAGGTAGGAGGCATAAATGTGGCCTTCCAGATGGTGGACGCCAATAAAAGGTTGATTGCGAACCATGGCCAGGGTTTTAGCAGCGGTCACCCCCACCAGGAGGGCACCCACCAGGCCGGGGGCACAGGTTGCGGCAATGCCATCTAGGTCAGCCCAGTCTAAACCGGACTGCTGCAGGGCCTGGGCGATCGCCAGATTGACGATTTCCACATGCTGCCGGGAAGCGACCTCTGGCACAATGCCACCATAGGGTCGATGAATTGGGATTTGAGACGATACGACATTACCTAAAACGTTGCGATTATTAACAACTGCAACTGCCGTTTCGTCACAACTTGTTTCAATTGCTAAAACCGTTGTCATTTTACTGGTACCTTTTTGAAGGTATAAACCGCCTCTTGTAGCTTAGACTGCATTGGGCGTTGCTCAAATGGGGGAATGATAGTACCGGATTGGTGCTTTTTCCTCTAGGATATACCCGCGTTTTCCTGAGAAAACGTTGTATTTTGTAATAAAGGGAAACAATTCCATGCGTCGATTGTTTGCGCTCATTCTTGTCATTACCCTCTGGTTTGGTTTTATTCCAACCGCGCCAGCGAATGCCTATAACTTAACGCTCTGCCGAGATAACCCCGCTTTCCAGCAACGGGCTAAGACATCCATCAGTGCAACTGCTAATGTGCGGTTTGCCGCTTATGGAGATCTGTTGTGTGGAGAAGAAGGCCTGCCGCACCTGATTGCGGATGGTAATTTGGCCCATGCGGGTGAGTTTACTATCCCTGGCATCCTATTCCTTTATATCGCTGGGTGGATCGGTTGGGTGGGTCGCGCCTACCTGATCGCAGTGCGTAAGCGGGGTAATCCAGAACAAAACGAAATCATTATCGATATTCCTTTAGCCATTCAATGTGTCTTGCAGGGGCCCCTATGGCCACTGTTAGCTGTTAAAGAACTCACTACGGGTGAACTAACGGCTAAGGATACGGAAATCCCCATTTCTCCGCGTTGATTCCAGCTTTGACCTAAACCCTGAAGGAGACCCTCTATGCAATATTTCGTTAAGTTTCTCTCAACAGCTCCGGTAGTGGCCGCTGTTTGGTTCACAATTACGGCTGGAATTCTGATCGAATTCAACCGCTTCTATCCCGATCTGCTTTTCCACCCACTGCCATAGGCCTTGAAGCAGCGGACATTAATAATGAAAGGGTTCGCGATCGTTTATTTGACCGTGAACCCATTTTCATGAACTTTGGTTAAAAACGCCCTATGCCACATCAAATCATCAGGTCAGTCGGGGATGGTCAAATCGGAAACCTGGCCACACCCATTAATGCTTCTGCTTGGGTACTGAAGTACTTAAATAACCTACCAGTTTACCGTTCAGGCTTAAGTGCCTTTCGGCGTGGGTTAGAGGTTGGAATGGCTCATGGCTACTGGTTACTGGGGCCATTCATGACCCTGGGGCCCTTTCGCGATGCTGGGTTGGGTAATATTTCAGGGCTGCTTGCGACCTGCGTTCTCGTCCTGGTCGCGGCCACAGCTATCTGGTTGTATGGCCAGAGTAACCCCCTCCCCCCCCTTGCTTCGTTAGCAACAGCCAACCCACCTGTAGAATTGAGCACGGGGGATGGGTGGTGCCGCTATGCTGGAGGCTTTTTATTGGGAGGCATCGGGGGCGCTCTCTTCGCTTACGTTCTCCTGATTCTAGTCAGTCTCTATGCTTTTTTCTTTTAAAGACTGGCAGCTCAGCAACCCATCCCCTAGCGACTAATTCGAGTAGACCGTTGCTCTGCCCTCCAGAGAAACTGGGTTAAATAAAACTGCTTCAATCTGCTTTAAAGCTCGCTCAAAGTCATCATTCAAAATTTGAATATCAAACTCGTCAGCAGCAGCAATTTCTTCTGTTGCTCGTTGGAGCCGACGGGCGATCGCATCTTCACTATCCTGTCCACGCTGACGAATCCGATGTTCTAGTTCTGGAAACGAGGGCGGGAGCACAAAAATACGGAGCGCATCGGGGAAACTATGACGAATCTGTCGCGCTCCCTGTAATTCAATTTCTAAGATCACCCACTGCCCCTGAGCAATTTTTTCTTCCACGGCAGACCTAGGGGTACCATAAAAGTTACCTGAAAATTCAGCCCATTCCAACAACTCGCCCTTGGCGACCATTTGCTCAAAGGCAAGGCGATCAACAAAGTAATAGTGGTTACCCTCCATTTCCCCGGAACGGGGAGCCCGCGTGGTGACAGAGATTGACAACTGTAACTCTGGGTGATGTTCTAAGAGGGCTTTCAGTAACGTCCCTTTCCCAACCCCACTGGGGCCAGTTAAAATAATGAGCTTCCCCTTTGCCATGTACTTTTCCAATTTATCGGTTGCCTGGATCACTATGCTCTCCATCTTCTGACGAGACCGGACATCTAGCAATCTTTTCTTTAGCTAAGTCGGCGGGAAGCCGAGCACCGAAAACGTGAATTGTGTTTACTCAAGAGCGATTCGGTGACGGGATGAAAGCCGCGCTTGTTGAGTGTGGCTTGATGCCAACGAAACAAGCAAAATGATACAATGGATCTATTGGTGAAGCCGCCAACCGGAATGCC
>JBJTUO010000050.1:0-16041 GCA_046080785.1 Leptolyngbyaceae cyanobacterium
TACTTTTGAATCCTGCTGCGCCTGTGGCTTCAAAAGCATTTCCTCCTGCCTCCTTCTCTCCTGACTCCTAGCCTATCCAGGATTCGTCAGTTTAATTACATACCCTATTCACAGTTTAAGGTAGAACCATCAACCAGGCAATCCAACAAACTCAACCCCCGTTAGATCTATTGAAAATCCTCAAACTCAATGGGCAATGGCAACAGATCTGATTTCCTACCCAGGCCCAATCAATGGCCACGGAAAGACTACAGCAAGGAAAAATCCATGCAGTCATAGACTTTACACAATTGTGAAGCAAGTAAAAAGCAAAGTCTTTAGGCTGCCAGAGACTTTATGATTAAAGAGATTTTTAGAAAGACATTAGGGCTACCACCGCAGGGTGGGACTAAACGGAAGGCAATTCCTTTTTGTATGCTCTAATTTCTCCCGCTTTAATCGGATCCCCAATATTAGGAAGTTAATATAGTGAAATCGAATCTGATTGGACTAATGCTCATTGCAGGCTTAGTCACCACAACGACAGCTTGCGGCTTTGGTGGTTCTGGCCCTGCTGAAAAGAGCGAAGAAAAACAGCCCAACGCTACGGAAGTGGAAAACAATTCAGATGACGATGGTGATCAGGATGGCAGAAAATCTGGAGAGAAAGGGGATGACGATGATGATGACAAGGAGAAAGATTAGTTAATAGACAGGTAGTAACGATGTTCCTGCTCTAGCAAATTTGGGTAGAAATCTTCTCCCTCAGTAGCTGTCGCCATCGCCTAAAAATATTGCATCTGCGATTAAGTTTTTCAATGTCCTGACTATTAACCCAGCAATCTTTGTTAATGCATATTTTTGGGGATTGAAGTTCTCGTTATCTCGCGGCTCGTTACCAAGCTCCAGCTTGGTAATGCGGTTCCTGCAAGCTCCAGCTTCTCAGGAAGGTTGCGAAGCTGGAGCTTCATAGCCAGGAAATGTAATCTCTATTATTGCCGAGTTAATAGGAACTCTTAACTAAGGCTTTTTCTTTCTGCACCACTTCTAAAAGTTTTTCAAGTGCCGCCTCCAGGGCATCTAGATCCCTGACATTGCCCGTTGCCAGGGCTATTCCCCAGGTGGCAGCAAAGCCAATCAGTTCTTTTTTTGTTTGCTTGCTGATTTTCATTTCTTTCACGCCCTGCAATAGGAATTTACACACAAAGCCTGAACAGATTGTCTGAATTTCCAGACGGAGCGGGGTGAGGGGGTAGACCCTGCATCGCTATTTAGGGCATTTCTGATTCCAGGAGTCCCTTATTTTGAGTGGAGTAGATTTACCAATTTCGCCATCCACCCTTTACTTCGGTCTTAGAATCATATTGGACAGGCCGATTCTGGAGCAGGGCTTGATAATCTCGACTGCTAGCCCAGCGATCGATTTCTTTAGCCCGCAATACCGGGACTGGATGGGTTAACTCAGCTGTTTTCACTTGTTTCAGCAGGTCACCCAACTGGGTGTTGCTGATCTCCTCATAGGAACGGGCCTGGGCTAAAAAGGCGTCTAAATCAAGTTTGTCTGCCAGTTTAGGTGACCCGCCCGCCAGTTTCATCAATACCGATGCAACCACACGGGGATTTTGGGTTGCCAGCAGGGCCGCCCGATCGCAGCTAAATTCTGCGCAACGCACCCATTCTAAGAGGCTGGCCTGTAAACTTTGGGCAAGGGCGGCTCCTAAGTTGGGAATTTGGCCGGCTGCCAGTACCAATACATTCACCAGGGTCATGTAAACACTGTGTTCACATTTCAAATGCCCCAACTCATGGGCAATGACAGCCTGTACTTCTTCAGGCGTCAGCAGGTCAATTAAGGAGGTATGCAGCACGATAAAGGGCTGCTTACCCCGCATGGCAAAAGTATACGCATTGGGAACCGGGTGCTGCCGCACATAGAGTTGGGGCAGTTCTAAATCGAGGGTTTGACAGGCATCCATTAAGAGCTGGTGCAGCTCAGGCAGTTGCTGCTGACTGACCAGAATGCTAGAGGCAATGTTTTCCAGATAAAAGAACGGCTCTGCGACTGGGCCTAACAACGTCCGCACAGCTAGATCAAGCCCTGGCAGGTGTTTCAACTGGGAGGTTGCTTGCAAGTCCAGAGGATGTCGGAAATGATCGGCCCTGAGGCCAATTAGGAGAGTTTTCACAGCTACTATGCCACTATCAGCTACACACAAAACAAAGCAGGTAATGTAACCTGTTAGGGAAAATAGGTCGATTACCTGCCTTTCAGTATAGCGATAAGCTGCAAATCACCTCAGGTCATCGTCTAAGACAACCCAGTAACCACTGGGGTTTTATGATCAGGGGACAAATCCGTGCTGGCCTTTACCCGCTTGAGTTGGGCACCCAATCGTTGCAGTTTTGTTTCCAGGTTTTCATATCCCCGATCGAGGTGACGCAATCCTTGAACGATAGTCTCTCCATGGGCGGCCAGCCCAGCCAATACCAGAGCAGCTGAGGCCCTCAGATCCGTCGCCACCACTGGGGCACCAGACAGGTAGGGAACCCCTCGAATAATGGCATTGTTTCCTTTCACCCGAATGTTAGCACCCATGCGATTGAGTTCTGCCACATGTTGGAGGCGGTTTTCAAACACGGTCTCGGTGATAATACTATTGCCCTCACTCACGGTCAGTAAAGACATGAATTGGGCTTGCATATCAGTGGGAAAACCGGGATAGGGAAGGGTCTCAATATCAACCGCACGCAGTCGATCGGCGGGCAACACCCGCAGCCGATTGGGGCTGTCTTCTAAAACAGTCACCCCAATCTCCTTGAGTTTTGCAATCACCGCTGCCAGGTGATCTGGAATCACAGGGGACAGGGTAATCTCTGAACGGGTAATCGCCCCAGCCACTAGAAACGTGCCGGCTTCTACCCGATCGGGCATGATCGAGTAATCTGCTGCATGTAGGCGGGTAACTCCGGAAATTACAATGGTATTGGTACCTGCACCGCGAATCTTAGCCCCCATTGCCCGACAAAAGTTGGCCAGATCCACAACTTCTGGTTCCTGGGCCGCATTTTCTAAGATGGTTTCCCCGTCTGCCAGGGTAGCCGCCATCATTAGGGTTTCGGTGGCACCCACACTGGGATAATCCAGGTAGATGCGTGCTCCCTGTAATCGTTTATTGTTGCCCTTAAGGTGGGCATAGACGATGCCGTGATCAATTTGAACATCAGCTCCCATTGCCTGTAACCCACGCACATGCAGGTCTACGGGACGGGCACCAATGGCACAGCCCCCAGGTAGAGGTACTCGGGTCGAACCTAAACGGGCCAAGAGAGGGCCGATCGCAAAAAAACTGGCCCGCAACTGACTAACTAATTCATAGGGGGCTTGGGCGTGACCCAGATCAGCCGCATTAATCAGTAGGGCATCGTGCTGGCGCTCAATCTTCACCCCTAGGGTAGACAAAATCTTGCCCATACAGTCAATATCCATTAATTCAGGCACGTTACGGATACGACACTGATCTGAACAAAGCAGAGCACCTGCCATCACAACAAGAGCTGAATTTTTAGCGCCGCTAATAGATACATGGCCACTCAGAGGAGCATTACCTCTAATGTGGAGAGTAGACTCGTCTTCCTCTGTTGAGGGACGCAGTTTCAATAAATCAGGCGAGAGAGTAATAGTTTTGTCCTCCCTATTGTCACACCACGTTAAAGGTCGTTTTGATTTTACAGGAAAGCAGATGATTGTCCAGATTTTTCTGTAAGGGGGAAATTCCTTGCTTAACGCTCTCTTGTGGCTCAAACTATTGACAAAATTGTCGGCTTGCCCGAAGATGAGAAATCGTGGTTTTAATACCATCCGCAAGCGGAACTGGCGGAATTGGCAGACGCGCTAGATTCAGGTTCTAGTGGCCGCAAGGCCTTCCGGGTTCAAGTCCCGGGTTCCGCATTCAATCAGGGTTAAGTTTTCAGTCAAACTTTATTGGCTTGTCTGAGTTGTCAAGTAGTCAAAAAGTGTCCATTAACATTAAAAATTCTTAATAACTTCAAAAAAATTAATTAAAATTTTAATCATATTTCAGATCGATTATGCTCACCAGTTTACAAAATCCCTTGGTGAAACAGATGCGTAAGCTGCATCGAGCCAGGGATCGCAGGGAGCAAGGGCTTTTTTTATTAGAGGGAACCCATGGTCTGGCAACTGCAATTGCAGCAGACTATGGGTTAACTACCCTTTGTTATACAGAACACTGGCAAGCACGCTATCCTGACCTATGGCAGCGGGCCAGTCAGCTCTCTCTTCGGGTAGAGCAGGTCAGCCCTGAAGTCTTGCGGGCGATCGCAACGACAGTTGAACCGGATGGAGTCGTCGCGACGCTTAAACGCACAGCGATTTCAAAGCCTGCCTTTACTCGTCTAGGGGTGGTGCTAGAAACATTGCAAGATCCGGGCAATTTAGGCACGATCATTCGGACAGTAGCTGCCGCTGGGGCTGACGGTATCTTACTCAGTCGGGATAGTGTAGAGCCAGATCATCCTAAGGTACTAAGAGCTTCTGCGGGGGAGGGGTTGCGAGTTCCGATGGAGGTTTGCCATGACTTAGTGACAACGATCGCTGAATATAAAGGTCAGGGATTTCAGGTTATAGCAACCCTGCCTCAAGCGACCCAGACTTACTGGGAGATCGACTTTGAGCAACCCACCCTGATTTTGTTGGGCAACGAAGGTGCGGGGTTGTCTGACCAGTTAGTTGCCTGTGCCGACTGTCAGGTGACCATTCCCCTAATGCCTGGGGTGGAATCTCTCAACGTGGCGATCGCGGCTGCACTGCTCCTCTACGAGGCCAGACGGCAACAAATTTCAGTTGTTGTCCGATCTCGCTCCTTGGCTGACAATAGAGAAGGATTAACAGGAGAAAGATGTGAGTCAGTCATTTGATTACGATTTGCTGATTGTTGGTGCTGGCGTCGGTGGTCACGGAGCAGCGATCCACGCGGCCAGTTGTGGTCTCAAAACAGCAGTAGTAGAGGCTGCTGATATGGGTGGTACCTGTGTCAATCGGGGCTGTATTCCATCCAAGGCGCTGTTAGCCGCATCGGGTCGGGTTCGAGAACTGCAGGATTTGCCCCATCTCCAGGCGCTGGGGATTGAAGTGGGGGGCGTCTCCTTCAGTCGTCAGGCGATCGCCGATCACGCCAATACCATTGTGAGCAGGCAGCGGGATGCGCTGGTAGGCAGTTTCAAACGCCTGGGGATTGAAACCATCCAGGGCTGGGCCAAAATTGCAGGCTCGCAAAAGGTGGCGATCACCACCCCCGAAGGGGAAAAGACCGTTACGGCAAAGGAAATTATTCTGGCCCCCGGATCCATTCCATTTGTGCCCCCTGGCATTGAACTAGATGGTAAGACGGTGTTTACCAGCGATGATGCGGTTCGGTTAGAATCCCTACCTGAGTGGATAGCGATCATCGGCAGTGGCTACATTGGCCTGGAGTTTGCCGATATCTACTCCGCTCTGGGGTGCGAAATCACCCTAATCGAAGCCCTAGATCAGCTGATGCCGGGATTTGATCCTGATATTGCCAAGCTTGCCCAGCGTGTTCTCATTACGCCTCGGGATATCGAGACAAAAGTCAGCCTGTTAGCTCAAAAAGTAACCCCTGGGGCTCCGGTGGTAATCGAGCTGGCAGATGCCAAAACCAAAGAACTGGTGGACGTGTTAGAAGTGGATGCCTGCCTGGTCGCCACGGGCCGCATTCCCTTAACCGGAGAATTGGGGCTGGAGTCGATTGGTGTAGAACTGGATCGGCGTGGTTTCATCCCCATTGATGACTATATGGCAGTCCTGCAGGATGGTAAACCTGTTCCCCATCTCTGGGCGATCGGCGATGCGACGGGCAAAATGATGCTGGCCCATACCGCATCTGCCCAGGGCGTTGCGGTGGTCGAAACCATCTGTGGTCGAAAGCGAGCTGTGGATTACAACAGCATTCCAGCAGCGGCCTTCACCCATCCAGAGATTGGCTTTGTGGGGTTAACCGAGCCTGCTGCTCAAGAAAAAGGTAAGACGGAAGGGTTTGAAGTTGCCAGTGTACGCACCTACTTTAAGGGCAACGCCAAGGCGATCGCAGAGGGTGAAACGGAGGGAGTCGCCAAGGTGGTTTATCGCAAGGAGACGGGTGAAGTCCTAGGTGTTCATATCTTTGGCCTCCATGCCTCCGATCTGATTCAGGAGGCCGCCAATGCGATCGCCCAGCATCAAAAAATTCAGGATTTGGCGTTTTTGGTGCATACCCACCCCACTCTATCAGAGGTCTTAGATGAGGCTTATAAGCGAGCCATTACCACCCATTGAGTAAGCTTGCCTGTCAGTCCAGTTGCGGCTTATCCGGAATGTTTCGCCTGAGAGTGTTCTCTTCTTTGGATTCAATGACATGAGTATTTCAATCCGTCGTCGTCGTCCAAATCCTGCGGTTGGAGTAAAGGAGCTGCGTTACCAGATCCAGGTTGCCAATGCTGAGCCCCAAAATATCCTGGAGCAGATTGTCTGGCACAAAGAAGAAGAAGTTGAGCGGCTACGATCGACCTTACCCTTGATTGAGCTGCAAAAGCAAGTGCGAGACTTACCCCCTACCAGACCGTTTTTCACAGCCCTAGAACAGGCCAATAAACGACCCGCAGTGATTGCGGAGGTAAAAAAAGCCTCTCCCAGTAAAGGGGTGATTCGAGAAGACTTTGACCCCGTGGCGATCGCTAAAGCCTATGAGCGGGGAGGTGCAACCTGCTTATCTGTGTTAACAGATAAAGAATTTTTTCAGGGGAGTTTTGAGAACCTGGAACGAATTCGCGCTGCGACCGATCTGCCTCTACTCTGCAAAGATTTTATTCTCTACCCCTATCAAATGTATTTGGCACGGGTCAAAGGGGCGGATGCCATTTTGCTAATAGCCGCTATCTTAACAGACAAAGATTTGCAATATTTTCTTAAGATCGCAGCGGGATTGGGGCTTGCCGCCCTGGTGGAAGTGCATACCCTGGAGGAGTTGGACCGGGTGTTGGCCCTGCAAGGTGCCCAACTGATTGGCATCAACAATCGCAACTTACAGGATTTCTCAGTTACGCTAGATACTACTTGCAGCCTGCTGGCCCAACGGCAGGAGGCCTGGCAAAATCGGCTGGTTGTGAGTGAGTCTGGCCTCTACACAACGGCTGATTTACAGCAAGTCAGCCAAGCGGGAGCAAAGGCTGTTTTAGTTGGGGAGTCTCTAATGCGCCAGCCCGATCCGGCTGTAGCCTTGGCACAGTTAATTAACTGACTGCGCTCCAGATTACCCAGTCTCAGGAGAGTTCTTCTCTATATCCTTATCCTGCTATCAGGTCTGATTTCATGGAACCGATACCTCTGCCTTCCCACATTCACTACGAGTTACTACTCCAACTACTGGAGCGTCAGACCCTGTTTTCAGTTAATTCGGATCCAGGCATTCAGGATGATGTGCATCAATTAGTCATTACCCTCCGTAAAGCCCTGTCTCAACAAAAGCACCTGGAAGAACGATGTCGGCGCAGTAAGATGCCGTTCGAGTATCGCTGGTCTCTGAATCGGTTACAGCCAGATCCTGATCCTATCTCTGACGTCGCTCACAGATCAGCTAGCAACAGGGAGTCTGGCTAAATCTTAAAGATTCTCTGGGGTCTTTGCAGGATGTTAGATTTGCCTTTAAAATTAATAAAATTCCTGGAATAAATGAGTCGAGCCAGACATGCGGGGAGGTTCGGAGTGTCTGAAGCCCATGTTTCTCGTAATTCCTGCTCAGTCGACGAGGCGTCGGGCTTGCCACGGTCAGAGATGCATGCTCCGATCGCGGAGCAACTGCTACTCCATCTCGACTTACCTGGCCTGTATGGCACTGGCACCCCCCCCCTAACGGCTGCTATTGAGAACTTGAAGCAGTCCAATCATTCTTTTCGTCGGCAGGAACTGGTCGCTCTCAATTCTGAGGTTAACCATCTCCGCACCCTAGTCAACCGCCAGACTGAACGGATTCGTCATCTGGAACAAGCCCTGGATCAATCCCTGGCTTCCTTTAAGGAAGTGCGCCTGCAATTAATTAATCAGCAATTTTTAGAAGAACAGCTGGCGGCGACGGAGTCAATTGCCAACATTCAACAGCAGGCGATCGTCCAGTTGCAGTCTCAGATCATTCGGCAGCAGGCAGAACTTGATGTCCATCTGACCCACCATGTAGAGCAAGACCCATCCTTGCAAGTCGTTCTGACTACGATGGAATGCCTGGTTCAGACCCAGCAGGGAGAGTTGGATCGCCTGCGCAAACAAATGGTGCGCGACCGGGAAGATTTACAAGCCTATCAGCAGCAACTTGAGCAACAATTAGCCGACGCCCATACCAAAATCCAACAACAACAGCACCACATTGCAGAACTGGATGCGTGGCTCTCAGCAAACGCGATCGATACCGAGCCGATCTCTCAGCCAGACAAATCTGCTCATCCTCAGTTTCAAACCCTACTTTGCCAGTTCCAAGATCAGCAAACAGCTCTTGACCAATTAGAAACTGAGTTACGACAGGCTCACTCAGAATTGCAAGAACAACAACGATTGATTGATCATCTGCAACGGTCGCAATCAGTCTCTCCGGCTTCAGGCAGTGGTGCGCCGACAGATTTGAAGACGGCCCACTTTCGGATTGAAGAACTAGAATCGCTCTCCAGGCATCAACAAGCTCGGATTGCTGAGTTGGAACAGCAAACTGCCGAAATGCAGGAGCAAATTTTGCAGCAAGCCCAGCAGGCCAGTGAATATGAAACAGCCATTCAACACTGGAAAGACCGCTGGGTAAGTCGCCAGGATGACTGGCTAGGGATGAAACGGTTGCTGGAACAAGTGCTGCCAGAGATGCCTGTTGAGCTCCTAGAAATCTTGACTCGATTGACAGCAGAGGCGGGGGATGAGACGCTGCCGTCCCATCATTTAGCGCCATTAGGCATTCATTCCAGACTGGATCTGCCAGACTTTTTAATTCGTCGCACCCGCCATCAGCGCCCGCCCCCACAGACCTAAGGCCGATAGGGCCGACAAGGGGATACCCATGATGCTTCTGTGCCTAAGATCAACTATTTGGGGTTGTACAACAGCTTAACACCGCATCCCAAGCCAGCTCAGAAGCCAGCAACCCCAGGGCGGTGGTTTCTAATTGATCATTTTTCACCTCATTGGTTGTCACCGCATAAAATACATCCCCGTCATCCAGGGTGTGAAAGGGGTGGATTGCGCGCGCCATCGAACTGTGAACCTGACGAGACAGTTGCTTCAGTTGTTTTAGTTCTAACCGTTGATTGGTCACCATTAACGTCAGGGTGGTATTTCCCTTCGTGGTTTTGGCCTCTGTGTGAGTGCGAATCCGTTCTTCCAGCTCATTCAACGTAGAGGTGCGTACTCCCGTAAACGGGCACAGTTGCCCACGCACAACCCTGCCCTGGCGATCAACGATCGCCCCCATGGCATTCACTACTGTAAACACCGCCAGTTTGGTCGGCCCGATTTGACGAAAGGCCCCTCCCTGACCTGTTGCTTCTGCCCGATTGGGATCAAAGGTCTTACCCACCGTGGCGGAGCGACCGGCACCATGGGCCCCTAAGGGAAAAACCCCGGAACGGGCCGATCTGAGTGCAACCTGCCCCAACACCTTGTCAGGATAGATCGGATTGCAGCGGGGGAAAAAGTCAAAAATAATTGCTGCCCGCACCTTGGCAATCTCCTGCCACTGAATGCCATAGTGCCGACGGGCAAACAACTCGGCTGCAACCCCCGTAGCAGCCTCCAGGCCGTAGAGGGAGCCACCGGCATAGCAAATGGCATCCACCCAGCCATCCCCCGCCATCAGCGTCCCCGGAGCCCCGCCGCGAATGTCTACAGCCGCGATCCCCCCCATTGGGAAATAGAAGACCGTACACCCGGTTGGTCCCAATTCGTAAGCTGCGACCCCAATCTGCAATCCGGGGAAGTCAAAGGTGAGTAAGGGGGCATCGAAGTCAACAATGGGACTCAGTTCTGTCTGATGGATGTCTCTCCCCATCGGAATTTTCTGATTCTTCATCCTTCTTTGGAGGCCAGGGATCTTACTATTAGCACAGAGCAGGGGGCATGATGCAAGACATAGTTGCTCACACTACCAAGCAATAATTGTTTCAGACCAGATCTCCCCCGATTGCCAACCACAATTAAGTCTGCCCCCCAACTGGCTGCCAGATCACAGATCACCCGTCCAGCACTGCCCGGAATTTGTTGATGGATGGTTGTAACACCAGCCGCTTCTGCTTTTGTGACAAATGCTTGCAAGCCCTCCAGACACCGGTTGACATACTCGTCCCATTGTTCCTTCCAGATCTGCAGATTGATCTCGCTGCCCGGTGCCCAATAAATCTCACCGGCCACGGGGGGAATCGGTCTGGGACTATCTGGCTCTTCCCCAGAAAGGACGTGTAGTAGCTGGAGTTCTGCATTCAACGTGCGGGCCAGATCTAGTCCGTTTTCAAACACAGTCTGACTCATGGGTGACTGATCGAGACTGACCAAAATTTTGTGAAACATTGGGTACTCCTGAACAAAAAATCATAAGCAACAGGCGATTGAGCGACCATAAGCAGCTTGATTCTATTTCTCAGTCTGATTCTTATTTTTTACATTTCCTTACGACCTCACTTTTCAAGGCACAGAATTTTATAGACTAATAGTGTTAATTTCATTATTTCAATTACTGATCGTGTTTTGTTACTGGGTTTATCATTTGTGATTTTGCGTTACATAAAGTCTGGCGTTGCTGAAAAGCAGGATGAATTGAAACGAAGTTTCAAGCATCCAGCATCCTTTTCATTCCTAGAATCAGCAGTGCCTAAAATCTTGATGCCTGAAACGGACTACTCTGACACAAAAGTCTGCCCCGTGTACTACAGCATCCCACACCAGAGTACTCTCCGTGATTGTAGTTCTTTAAACGGTCATTTTCTGTGAATTAAAAGGAGTATCCAATGCGGCGATATATTCGTTGGCTCAGCCTTGTGAGCATAATTGTAGTCAGTAGCCTCTACTTGCTTCTGAGCGGGGTTCCCCCTGTCATAGCAGCGGAGGTTGGCTCCCCTATGCGAGAATGTGCTGGGCTGGAGCAACCGATCGACTTAAACAACGCCAATCTGATTGCCTTTACGGACTGTCCGGGGTTCTACCCGTCTCTGGCCCAGGTAATTGTGCAAAATAGCCCCTATCAGCAGGTTGAGGATGTCTTAAAGATTCAAGGATTGAGCACTCCTCAGAAACAGCTACTCAAGACCAATCTCAAGCACTTTATTGCATCTGACCCTATCGTCCCCCTGGAGGCCCGCATGCCACCCAGGCCAACCAATGTCGCCCACTAATCAGGTAGACAAAAGGCGGTGGGGCTACTAAGCCTCCCACCGCAAGTGGGGACTAGTCTGCTCCGCTTTAAGCGGGTACCCGCTACTAGTAGTCCTTGACTGGGGGGGTGATGCCCTGTTGAGTTAAGCGGGCATCAATTTGTCGCAATAACTCAAAGTCCTCTTCTGGAAGGGGAAGGAACTCACCATCCCCCTCTTCCGTAGAGAGTGAATCTTTTCTCAGAAAAGAGAAAGCCTGCCGAAACTGACGCGGGTTCCCTCCCAATGGCGCATCTAGATGGCAAGGAATAATGCGGTGAAAGGGCCAACTGGCCACATGATTGACCCAGTCGGTGACTTCCTGGGGGGCCCGGTTCAAAATCAGGGTTTGCAGAATCGGGGCTACAAATAAACGCCCCCCCCCTCGCAGGGCTTCAAACGATCGCTTCCAGTCTTCTTTCCAACGAAAGGGATACCAGCCGAATAAGGCTTTGCGGGAGCGATCGGGGGCGTTTTGGGCATCCTTAAGCGATTGTCCTGTTTCCACGACTTCCAGTGCCTGGGGACGAAAGTAAAAAGCAAACAGGGCCATACGCTGCCAGCCTTTACGGCGAGTCGTTGGGCTATCTTCTACCTGATCAAAGGCATCATCCCGCGCATGGAAGAGAAGGGGGTAGGGGTCTAATTGCAAGATGGCCGGCGGGTCATTGGGAACAGAGAGGACTGTATCGGTAACCAGCAGGGTTTGCGATCGCTTATGAAAAAAGGCGACTTCTTCAAACAGGCCAATGCCCAATCGAATTGGCCCCAAAATTGCATAGTCAAACTGGTTGCCAAAGGGAGTCTGGTTGCTATTGGGGGGCAACAGAACGGTACGCTTGCGGGGCAACCCCAACCATCTTAAGGGTAGGCGCACTGGAAAGCTCCATTGATCGGGGGCCACATACACCTGAGCCGTGGGAAATTGCCGCGCAAATGGCCCCACAAAGACTTTATGCTCCAACCCAGAGGTGGTAGGCAGAACAATGTATTGCACAGGGCCATGTTCTGCCTCTAACTCCCGCATCAGCCGCAGGCACTCTTTGGTCGGGGCAACCGGAGCATAGACAAGGAGCCCTCCTTCTTCTAGCTTGATCACAGTCATGCGAATGGGGACGGTCACGTAGAGAATGCCCTGGAGTTGATCAAAGGTCCAAATCGAACCGTTCAGAACCTCCTGGCGCAGGGTGCGTCGTTGCCCATAGGGATAGATCGGGAGCAATGGCCAAAATGACCAGGCCCAGTCACGGGACGTGCGCTCCCCTGGTTGTGGAGTATCTTGCCCTTTTGTCAGATGATTTTCAGCCATGACAAAGCCACCTGCCTAGACTTTAACGGTTCCCTATCAACCAGTTTCGCAAATCGGGGCAGTGGAAGTGTGTCAAAGTTTCCTGATATCCTTGACATGGATCTGCGGTCAACACCGCTACTTAGACCTGAGGGAAAATAATGGATATGGCAATCGCTCAACAACAGCGCTTACAAGGCAAAGTCGCGATCGTCACTGGCGCATCACGAGGCATTGGTCGGGCGACGGCCCTGGCCTTGGCCGCAGAGGGAGCCAGACTGGTTGTCAACTATGCCAGTTCTCAAGGTGCGGCCGATCAGGTGGTGACAGAGATTCACGACATGGGCGGCGAGGCGATCGCCCTAGCCGCAGATGTATCCAATGGGGATCAGGTAGAAGCTCTGGTTAATTCTACGCTAGAAAAGTGGGGGCAGATCGATGTTCTGGTTAACAACGCTGGCATTACCCGCGATACCTTGCTTTTGCGCATGAAGCCCGAAGATTGGCAGGCAGTGATTAATCTCAACTTGACGGGTGTGTTTCTCTGTACCCGGGCAGTCAGCAAAATTATGCTGAAACAAAGGTCTGGCCGCATGATTAACATTGCTTCTGTTGCAGGCCAGATGGGAAATATCGGACAGGCCAACTACAGTGCTGCAAAGGCTGGTGTGATTGGCTTCACCAAAACCGTCGCTAAAGAGCTAGCTAGCCGGGGCATTACAGTCAATGCCGTAGCCCCCGGTTTTATTGCCACCGATATGACCAGCGATTTGAAGTCTGATGAGATCCTAAAATTCATCCCCCTCGGTCGCTATGGTCAGCCAGAGGAGGTAGCGGGCATGATCCGCTTTTTAGCTGCAGACCCAGCCGCTGCCTACATTACCGGCCAAGTCATAAATGTGGATGGTGGCATGGTGATGGCTTAACGCTCAATGCTGGCTTTACTGGCTAAGGTCGGCATCACTTGGGCTAAAATAGCCATGCCAATGACCAGCATGATCAAAACCAGGGGACTGTAGAGAACAAACCAGCCAGCCAATTGCATCAGTGTATCTTGCATAGGGCGAAGAAAGATTGATTGAATTCATCGTGAAGCATCACTTTCTCTCTATGCTATTCCAGATAGGAGTCTATCGATGGCTCGGTCGCCTAAAATTAATAGGATTTAATTCATTCATCTACATTTCTTATCAATACCTTCATAATCCAGACTGAGGGGCGGTTAGCTTCCCCCTTTTTAGAAGAATTTGGCTGAAATTTAGCACTCCAGGAATAAGAGTGCTAAATTGCTAGTTGGAGAACTCGGCATGTGACTATGGCAAAGTTTGTTGTATTTGATGATGAATCCCGGCAGGCCCTTGAGCGCGGCGTTAATGCTTTAGCGGATGCAGTCCGTATTACCCTCGGCCCAAGGGGGCGCAACGTTGTTTTAGAGAAGAAGTTTGGTGCGCCTCAAATCGTCAACGATGGCATCACCATCGCTAAAGAAATTGAGCTGGAAGACCCCCTGGAAAATACAGGTGCATCCCTGATTCGGGAAGTGGCCTCTAAAACTAAAGATATGGCTGGAGATGGTACTACCACTGCAACCGTGCTGGCTCAGGCTATGATTCGGGAAGGGCTGAAGAATGTGGCTGCCGGGAGTAACCCGGTGGCTCTGCGGCGTGGCATTGATAAGGCCGTAATCGCTCTGGTTGACGAAATTAAAGCCATTGCAAAACCTGTAGAAGGAAATGCCATCGCTCAGGTGGCAACCGTTTCCTCTGGCAATGATGAAGAAGTCGGAGCCATGATTTCTGAAGCGATGGGCAAAGTTGGCCGGGATGGAGTGATTACGGTTGAAGAGTCCAAATCCCTCACGACGGAAATGGAACTGGTAGAGGGGATGCAGTTCGATCGGGGCTATATTTCTCCCTACTTTGTCACTGACCCTGAACGGATGATTGCCGATCTGGAAAATGTCTTGATTTTGATCGCAGACAAAAAAATCAGCTCCATTCAAGACCTGATCCCCATCCTGGAAAAAATTGCCCGCGCCGGTCAACCCCTGCTGATTATTGCAGAAGACATTGAAGGGGAAGCTCTGGCAACCCTGGTCGTCAATCGGCTGCGGGGGGTCTTAAACGCCACAGCGGTAAAAGCTCCTGGCTTTGGCGATCGCCGCAAGGCCATGCTGCAAGATATTGCCATTGTTACGGGTGGGCAAATGATTTCTGAGGAAATTGGCCTCAGTCTGGATGGGGTAACCCTGGATATGTTGGGTAAAGCCCGCAAGATTACCGTCACGAAAGACACCACCACCATCGTCTCAGAAGCGGGCAGCAAAGCTGATATTGAGAAGCGGGTAGCCCAGTTGCGGCAAGAGCTTGAGCGGAGCGACTCAGAATACGATAAAGAGAAGCTGCAAGAACGGATTGCCAAACTGGCGGGCGGTGTTGCGGTGATTAAGGTGGGAGCGGCCACTGAGACCGAGCTTAAAGACCGTAAGTTGAGGATCGAAGATGCCCTTAATGCCACCAAAGCCGCGGTAGAAGAAGGGATTGTTCCTGGGGGTGGGGTAACCTTGCTGCACCTGGTTCCTAAAGTGCAAGCTTTGAAGAGTAGCCTGCATGGGGAAGAACAATTAGGGGCAGATATTGTGATCCGATCGCTAGAGGCCCCCCTGCGCCAGATTGCTGACAATGCGGGGGTGGAGGGTTCCGTTATCGTTGAAAAAGCCCGTGCTATGGACTTCAGCATTGGGTACAATGCCCTGACTAATCAGTTTGAAGACATGATCACCGCAGGGATTATTGACCCGGCTAAAGTGGTTCGTTCTGGGTTGCAGGATGCGGGTTCCATCGCTGGCATGGTATTGACAACAGAAGCCCTCGTGGTCGAAAAGCCTGAGAAGGCTCCTGCTGGCCCTCCTGCCGGTGCTGATATGGGCGGCATGGGTGGTATGGGCGGCATGGGTGGTATGGGCGGCATGGGTGGTATGGGCATGATGTAATTTTCATGCATTTTTGACGCCAAGCCACCAGGGGCGAATAATCGTTCGCCCCTCTTGATTAGATCGATTTGTTCCCATTCGATGAAAGTTGCCTATATCCCACATCTGAAAGAGTGGGGTTTAGACTCAATCCTGTAATCGCCGAACCGACTCTATCCCCCAAAAGATTAAATCAGGTTCACTCCAAAGCCGCTGTGTCAGGTTGGGGTCGTTACGGTGTAATAGCGGTATCAGCCGATCGCTATCTCCTCCCGTCATTACAACCTGGCTATCGGGATAGTCAGTTAACCAGTCTCTGATCCAGTCCTGCAAGCCTGCTAACACTGTATAG
>JBJTUO010000051.1:0-22424 GCA_046080785.1 Leptolyngbyaceae cyanobacterium
TCAGGAGATCAAGGAGTCAGGAGATCAAGGAGTCAGGAGATCAAGGAGTTAGGCAAATTGTTAAATTCTGGCTTCCGGCTTCTGGCTCCTATTTCCCTTTAACTATCGGGGAGCTTGAGGGGCTATAAGTCCCGCACTGTATGTAACTTGCTTCCCGTAAGGGTAGGGTCAGTGTCGAGATACATGGACTCCTCAAGCCTGTTGATGGGGGTTCGATACCCCCGAAATAGGCAGATTCGGCAACCTTTTGATATAATCCCGAATCAGCTCGGCACTTGATATGCCGAGATCTCGATCGTTGCGCTCTAACTTGTCGAATTCCTGCTGAGTCAGCCGAACCCGAAAGGTTTTGTCTCTTGCCATAATTGCAGTCTATTTGTACTACAATCATTATATCAGCTAACCACTGACCAGATTGACTCAAACGGACACGCCCTAGCAGCGTGGTGAACAGCGCAAACTCTGGGAACGGTTTGAACCTTGACAATTGGTAGGCGGTTGCACCGAGAAGAATTGCGTTTGCTTGAAACCATCGGTGCGTAAAACTAGTTTGGTTGGTTGTACAGAACTTTTGTTCCTTGTACAAGTCAGCCGTGGGACATACGGTAAAGCTGCCTGTGGACGTATCCATAACGGGGAATGGCAACATTCTAGGGAGGACGGATGAAGCAGGAAACTCTCAGGAGCGATCTTGGGAAGCCGACACCATACCCGTTAGGTTTGGTGTCTGGAGAATGTCACATTGACTGAACCGCAACAGGGCTAGCCTGTCTGTTGTGCTCTGCTACAATCTCGCGAAACCGATCGCCGTCGATTGTTTCTTGCTCCAGCAGCAGTTCCACCAGTTTATCGACCAAAAGACGATTTTCTCGAATGATGCGACGAGCTTCGACATAGCCCTGCATAATCAGATCCCGTACCTGGAGATCGATTTTGGCGGCCACCTCATCTGAATATTCAGAGCCGCGATCGACCCAGCTGCGACCTAAAAATACTTCGTTGCCAGGGGTTTCTAAAGCGAGGGAGCCGAGCTCTGACATGCCGTAGAGCGTCACCATCTTACGGGCCAGGTCGGTTACCTTTTTGATGTCATCTACAGCACCAGCATCCATCTCATCTTCGCCGTAGACTTCCACCTCAATCGCACGCCCCCCAAGCCCCACAGCAATGCGATCAAGCAGCACGGCTCGACTGAGTAAGCCTTCACTGTCTACCTGCTCATCACTGGGGCGATAACTGGTGAAACCTTCCACCCCGCCGGAACGCGGAATAATGGTAACCTTCTCCACGGGATCGGCATGCTTCAGCAAGGTTGCAACCAGGGCATGGCCAATCTCATGGTAGGCAGTCATCCACTTCACCTTACCATCGACACGGGGGGCCAATTTTAGCCCAATGGTCAAACGGTCGATCGCGTCTTCAATTTCTAAAGGGGTAACCGCATCTTTGTGGCGACGGGCAGTGAGAATAGCAGCCTCATTCAGCAAGTTGGACAGGTCTGCCCCAGAAAAGCCAGGGGTACGGCGGGCGATCGCCTCCAGAGAGATGTCAGGAGCGAGCTTCTTATTGCGGGCATGGACTTCTAAAATTTTTTGCCGCCCCTTAAAACCGGGCAGATCAACAATGACCTGGCGGTCAAATCGACCGGGACGCAACAGGGCTGCATCCAACACGTCGGGACGGTTGGTGGCTGCAATGATAATGACCCCAGCATTCCCCTCAAATCCATCCATCTCTGTCAAAAGCTGGTTTAAGGTCTGCTCCCGCTCATCGTTGCCACCTCCAATCCCAGCGCCTCGTTGCCGCCCAACCGCATCAATTTCGTCAATAAAGACGATACAGGGGGCATTTTCTTTGGCTTTCTTAAATAAATCGCGGACGCGGGAAGCTCCTACCCCGACAAACATCTCGACAAATTCAGAACCAGAGATTGAGAAAAAGGGGACGCCCGCTTCACCCGCGATCGCCTTGGCTAGCAACGTTTTGCCAGTACCGGGAGGACCAACTAAAAGCGCACCTTTGGGAATCTTAGCCCCTACGGCGGTAAAGCGTTCTGGCTTTTTCAGAAAAGTGACCACTTCTTGTAGTTCTTCTTTCGCTTCCTCAATCCCCGCTACATCGTCAAATAAAATTCCTGTTTTAGCCTCCATCTGGAAGCGGGCTCGGGATTTACCGAAGTTTAATGCCTGTCCGGGGCCACCAGGAGCATTGCTAGAGCGGCGGATCAACAGCATCAAACCACCCACTAGCAAAAAAATGACTAACAAATTGGCCAGCATGCCCATGACTGCGCTGTTATCCGCTGAGGGCCGCACTTCAAAATCCACTTTATTGGCTCGCAGTTTAGCAATCAATTCAGTATTTTGGTCAAATAATGTGACCTGTTGCAACGGCGCGCCTTTTTTCTGCCCTTCTAACTTTACCCGAGCAACACGCTGCATCGGGTCGATCTCTACCCGTGTCACCTGACCTGCATCAATTTTACGCAGCAGGTCACTGTAACTGAGCAGGGTGGTCGGGTTACTACCACTGGCGATCGCAGGCACACTTACGGCTCCGTGAGCAATCACCAGAACTGTTGTAATAAGACCCCTTACAAGGGCGGTGCGAATGGGCTTTTTGGGCAAGACGCTTCTCCAAGAACCTTTCATACTGTTTGTTGATTACCTGCTCTCTATTCTGACTAATTACCCGCGAGCCTGCTGGCAATTCTTAAAGTCATTTGGTAATCCCTATCCAAAGTCTAGCTTAACCCTCTTGAGATTCCAAAACAGCCCAACTTCAGATCTTGCATAATAAGTAGTTGGATGCGACTGAATACACCCCTTGTAGTCCCCCTTGTTCAGGGGGACGGCGACAGCCGGGGGTTTACCAGGTAATTCTTTATGTTCAGGTACTTAGTTTCTGTAGGGCGTTGCTGATTCTGAGGATGAAAAAAGTGCTGTATGCTCGAAACTTCGTTACGATTCATATTGCTTTTCAGCAACGCCTAATTTCTGTAATGACTCTAAAGCAAAAGGTGATTTTTAAAATGGCTCTCTAAGATGGTAGGTATGCCGTACAAGTTCTAAACCAGGAGGTGATACTGGCGGTGGAGCGTTACCCAACAATTGATCATGGCCTGGCGCTAGACCGGGACTGTACAACCCTATCTCGCCATGTTTTACAGCAGTTACAAAGTTTTTCAGCCGACGCTCAAGACCTGAGTGCCCTGATGAATCGCATCGCCCTGGCTGGCAAGCTAATTGCTCGCCGCCTCAGTCGGGCTGGTTTAATGGAAGGCGCTCTGGGCTTCACCGGGGAGGTCAATGTCCAGGGTGAGTCCGTTAAAAAGATGGACGTGTATGCCAATGAGGTCTTCATCTCCGTCTTTAAGCAAAGTGGGTTGGTGTGCCGTCTCGCCTCCGAAGAGATGGAGCGGCCTTACTACATTCCCGAAAACTGTCCGATCGGTCGTTACACCCTGCTCTATGACCCGATCGATGGTTCTTCCAATGTGGATATCAATATCAACGTTGGGTCAATCTTTTCGATCCGACAGCAGCAGGGAGAAGACGTAGACGGCTCTGCTCAAGACTTGCTGCAAAACGGACGGCAACAGTTGGCAGCAGGTTACATTCTCTATGGGCCCAGTACAGTTCTGGTCTACTCCATTGGTCGCGGGGTACATTCCTTTACCCTGGATCCCAGTCTGGGTGAGTTTATCTTGTCAAATGAAAATATTCGGATTCCAGAGCATGGCCCGATCTACAGTGTCAATGAAGGCAACTTCTGGCAATGGGATGAGTCATTTCGAGATTTTATTCGCTATGTGCATCGCCATGAGGGCTATACCGCCCGCTATAGTGGCGCACTGGTCGGAGACTTTCACCGCATTCTGGCTCAGGGGGGCGTTTTTCTCTACCCTGGCACCCTTAAACAACCGGCGGGCAAACTGCGTTTGTTGTATGAAACCGCACCTCTGGCGTTTCTGGTAGAGCAAGCAGGGGGCCGATCCAGTAACGGCACTCAAAATTTGTTAGAGGTGATCCCCGATTGCCTCCATATGCGATCGCCCCTGATCATCGGTAGCAAGGAGGATGTAGCCCTGGTGGAGTCTTTCATTCAAGAACGTGCCAGAGAGCAGAAGCAAGAAGTTGCTCTACAGCCCTAGGGCCCCCGCCCTGGATAATTTCCTGTGATTTGGCTCTGACGACAACGACATCCTGTTTACCAACATCATTCTTAACCTATGGTTAGCCTTATCGATAACCCTCTACGGGTTGGTTTACAACAAGACCGGGTTCCAGAGCCACAAATCCTCGTGATTTTTGGAGCTTCCGGTGACCTAACTCAACGGAAACTGATTCCCGCCCTTTACCAGATGCGCCTGGAGCGGCGTCTGCCTTCGGAGATGACAATCGTGGGCTTTGCCCGACGCGAGTGGAGTCATGACTTCTTTCGGGAGCACATGCGAGAAGGGGTGGAAGCGTTTGGCGGTGGCCTGGGTAACCCGATCATCTGGGAAGAGTTTGCCAGAGGGTTATTCTACTTTCCGGGAGACATCGATCAACCCGAAAGTTACAACAAGCTTAGGGAATTTCTTAGGGATTTGGATGGGCAGCGCAAAACCCGTGGTAATCGAATTTTTTACCTGTCGGTCTCGCCCAAGTTTTTTGCAGAAGCGATCGAGCAACTGGGCAGGGCTGAAATGCTGGATGATCCCCAGAAGCAACGCCTGGTAATTGAAAAGCCCTTTGGGCGGGATCTCTCCAGTGCTCAGACGCTGAACCGGGTGGTGCAACAGGTTTGTAATGAAAACCAGGTTTACCGCATCGATCACTACCTGGGTAAAGAAACGGTACAAAACCTGATGGTATTTCGCTTTGCCAATGCCATTTTTGAGCCCTTGTGGAATCGTCAATTTGTTGATCACGTACAAATCACAGTGGCGGAGACCGTCGGACTGGAAGGCCGGGCCGGATATTATGAATCCTCCGGAGCACTGCGGGATATGGTACAAAACCACTTGATGCAACTCTTTTGCCTGACGGCGATGGAGCCTCCTAATTCTCTAGAAGCAGACGCTGTCCGCAATGAAAAAGTGAAAGTCTTACAGGCCACTCACCTGGCAGATTTGCCCGATCTCAACCTATCCGCCGTACGGGGGCAATATACACCAGGGTGGATGAAGGGCAAGGCCGTTCCGGGTTATCGGGAAGAAGAGGGAGCCTCCCCCATTTCCACAACACCCACCTATGCGGCTCTGAAGCTTAGCATTGATAACTGGCGCTGGAAGGGGGTACCCTTTTATTTGCGCACTGGCAAACGGATGCCCAAGAAAGTAACGGAGATTGCCATCCAGTTTCGAGAAGTACCTTATCTTATGTTTCAGTCGGCCTCGCGTCAGGCCAACCCAAATGTCCTGGCACTGCGGATCCAACCGGATGAAGGTATCTCCATACGGTTTGAGGTGAAAACCCCTGGTAACTCCCTGCGCACCCGGTCGGTCGATATGGATTTCCGTTACGATACGGCCTTTGGGCAGGCCAATACCGATGCTTACAGTCGTCTCTTGATTGATTGCATGTTAGGGGATCAGACCCTGTTTACCCGTGGGGATGAGGTGGAAGCGTCCTGGCGGCTGCTGACACCAGTGTTAGAAGCCTGGGATGCGCCAGCCCTGCCTGAAGCGATTCCTCTCTATGAAGCAGGCACCTGGGGGCCTGTAGAGGCTGAGTTCCTACTCAACCGAGATTATCGCAACTGGCGCAGACTTTAGATTGTCTGGGAATTAACCTATTGTTTCGTTCCATCTGACTGAACCGTTGCTCACTGATACTTACTGACAAGCTTATGATGACTCCCCTTCTTGCACTCCAGAGACCCAAAGATATTTCCCTGGATGAGATCGAGGCCGAACTCAAAAATATCTGGCTGAACCAGGATGGCAATAGAACGGCTGCGGGGGCAACCCGCGCCACAACCTTCAGTATGGTTGTGTACGAACCAGAAGAGTTTCAACAGTTGCTCGCCGTTCTGGGCTTTTACAAAGGAGCGATCGACGGGATCTATGGCGTTGAGACAAAAGCCGCCATTGAGGCTGCCCAACGCTCTTTGGGCTTGTCTGAAACAGGCCGCATTGATCCAGTCACGCTATTACGCTTACGGGAAGCGGTTGCCCAGCGGCCGATTGAACAGGTGACCTTCAGTAATCCTGATTTTCGAGGGCAGAGTGTCAGTGAGGCGATCGCCCTACAAAACCCCTGTCGTATCATTACGCTGTGCCCCACCTTGGGCGCTGATACAGGGGTGACCGCTCAGGTTTCTGCCTATTGCCCAGTTCAAAAAAGCGGTAGCAATTTGATTTGTTGCGAGTACATTACCCTGCGAGGCACAAAAGCTGCCTTAGAACGGGTTGCTGATGTGGTGTCATCCCTGATGGTGCCCGATCTGCCCCGCTTTATCTGGTGGAAAGCCACTCCCAATGTGGAGCAACCCCTGTTTCAACGATTGGTTGAGGCCTGTCACTGTGTGATCTTTGACTCCAGTTACTTTAGTGACCCAGAGGCTGAGTTAGTCAAGCTCAACAAGTTGGTAGAAGCAGGCACCTATATTGCTGACCTCAACTGGCATCGCATCTCACCCTGGCAGGAGTTAACAGCGGCGGCCTATGACCCACCAGAACGACGTGCTTACTTGTATGAGGTTGATCGGGTCAGCATCGACTACGAAAAGGGCAATGCCTCCCAAGCCTGGATGTATTTGGGGTGGATCGCCAGTCGCTTACAATGGGAACCGATTGCCTGCGCAGACCTAGATGGTGACTACGACCTCAAGAAAATTAGGTTCCGGGGCACGGTGAATCAACGGGAGATTGAGGTCGAGCTGGGTGCCATTCCGACTCTAGACTGGGGGGAGGTCGCAGGAGACCTGGTGGGTATTCGGTTAGGTTCTACCAACCCGGAGGCAAACTGCTGCACCATTCTTTGCTCTGAAACCGCAGGCTGTATGCGAATGGAGTCGGGCGGCGGAGCTCAGTTATGCCGTACAGAACAAGTGATCGCCCTATCTGATCAAAAGGCAGAATTTTTGCTGAGTCATCAACTACAGCGCTGGGGCCATGATGTTCTCTATGAAGAAAGCCTGGCCAGGGTGATTCGGGCGCTTCAGTTGTGGGATTAGGACTGGATTCTGACTCCTGCCCCAATAAAATGTCCCGTTTTGCGTTTTTAGCCTTCAACAATGCCAAAATTCAGGCTATATCTCAAACAGGACATGTAACGGCTGGTCTCTTAGGGGTTCAAAAAAGTCAGGGTCAAGCTGGATGTGAGCTTCAGTCACATGCAGTTCAGAAACTTTGGGCATATGCTTAAACCCTGCTGCCCGCATGGCATTGAAGTAATCAGCGAATGTCTTGTGCAAACAACGAACCGGCACATCAATGCCGTCCCGACGCCAGATACGGCCCTCAAACAACAAGTCGCGGCCGCTGAAGTAGCCAGCAGTACCCCGATCGAAGTAGAAAGGCCGCTCCTGGGGACGAAGGAAGGGCAGTAACGGGTGCGGTACTGTGTAGATAAAACGGCCCCCCGGCTTTAATGCTTGATGAACGGTTTCAAACACACGCTGCATCTGGGCCAAGTCAAGGTAGTTGAACAGAAATACCGCGATCGCCAGGTCAAAGCTCTGGGGCGGCAGGTGTAATTCCTGACTGACGTCACCAACATGATATTCGATACCGCAGGGCTCTCTGCGTTCAGCCTGTCTGGCTTGCTCAATCATGCCTTCAGAAATGTCGTAGGCGAGGATGGATGCGGCCCCACGTTTGGCGATTTGACGGGAGACGTAGCCCTCTCCACAACCTAAATCTAACACTCGTGCGCCCCCCAGGGGTTCACAGGCTTTCAGCAAAAACGGGCGGGCGGTGTAATCCGATAGCAGCACCGGCTCTTGCCTGACCCAGATCTCTTGGCTGCGATTGTAGAGGCTTGAAGTTGACTCGCTCACTGGATCTCCTCCTTGCCCAACCCGATCGCACGTTGGTAAAGAAATTCCCAGAAGCTGGCCCGCAGAAACAGTGCTTTACGCATGCCATACTCAAGGCCCTGTCGCCCTTCCCTGGTGCGGGCTAGGGTGCGGGCGATTTCGTGCAATGTTTTCTGGTGCCGGTCATCCACCTCGCAGTGCAGGGGAAAAAACACCGTCGCCTCCGGTGGTAGGTCAATTTGCGAAATCGCCTCAACCAGGTAAGCGTAGACCTGCGCGGCGATATTTTCTGTGCCCAGACCGAGTGCCCCCACCGCCTCGGCGGGAGAGCCATGGGCCATGATGTTGTAAAACATCTCACGCCAGCAGGTGACTTCAATACCGTCGATGCCGAGGTCGCCTTGCAAACCCAAGGCCTCGCGGAAACGTCTGAACAGGATAGGATGGGGCACGCCCATGATCCAGTCGGGTTTCACACCATGAGATTCAAGTAATTGCAACTCGGTGTCGTCGTATTGTCCCGACTCCTCAACCAGGTTCTCTAACAGCATCTGCCGGTGGTGCGGAGCCTCAAGCCGCGAAATCGTTACGGTCAGATAGCGAGGAAAGTGGGCCGAGTAGCCATAGTAGTGAAGTGCAAAATCGGCCAGTGCCCGCCGTAGATCCGGCAGGGTACCATCTGCCAGGGCTTTCAGGTAGGGATGGTGCACAGCCCGGTGGCGGCTCGCCTGAGCGATTAGGGTTGATACATACCGGTCAATTTGATCTTCTTGACCCGACTTTTGTTGGGTTGCCTGTTGCATAAACACTGAATTGAAAACCTGAATGCGAGACCTTACCTCAATTGGCTTAACACACCAATTCTAATGGTGATGAGTTCAATTGTTGGAGAACAGCGTCCCAGAGTCGCAACCGGGCATTCAGGGTTTGTTTGGCCGTAGCCACAGCCGCCGCCCACCTGGCTTGATCATCGCCACAGAGTAACTCTAACATGCGTCGAGCGATATACCCATGGTGCCCGGCATCGACTTCAATATGACGTTCCAGGTAATAGCAAAAGGTTGCCAGACCCTCGTTGTGAGATATATTGAGCTTTTTGACAAACCGAAGAAACATATCAGGAATCACATCTTCACGCCCACAGGTAAAGGCAGCAGCCACACAGTGAATCGGAGCCGTGGTGGCTAAGTCTAAGGTTTGCAAACAAAACTGAGCAGCACCATGGGGCAGGGCTTGATCGCTCAGCGCTCTCTGGTAGCCTTGCCCCTGCCCAACTGCGCGTACAACTTGTTCGATCGCATCTGTGGATGCCCCTGCTTCGCGCATTGCCCGCAGGTACAGCTCAAAGTGGCTAATGTGGCTACCTCGGGGGTCAATATCTGACTCTTCCCCACAGACAATTTCGTTGATTAAAAACCGGACTTCGGTGTCCCCTACGGGAACCCAGGGCAACTGAATGCAGGTGAGATCTGCCTGTAGGCGCTTGAGCAGAGACATAAAATCCCACACTGCAAAAACATGAAAGCCCATAAAAGTTCTAATATCGGGCAAACTTTGAAGGTGAGTGTAAAGCGGATGCTCAAATAACGATTGACGCAGCGGCTCAATCTCTTGCTTTAAAGCATCTAATCCTGCGATTTTTGTTTCCATTGACTTGCAATTCTGACTTTTTCTCAGTCCAAAACAGGATGGCTGAAAGGATGTTTTAAAAGTCCCTTGTGGTGTATCAAGACTATCCAAATCCCCTTCAATCTCTGCGCTTCGCGTCGCTAAAGCTAGAAACAAAGGGAACTTTCAAGTTTAACTTCCCCCTTGACAAAAGGGGGTAACTTGAAGTCTTTAACATTACAGCCTATACATTTTAAAACACCCTCTGAAACTCTCAATCCATAAAAATAATGGGGCGTTATTAATTTCCGAAGTTAATAAAATATTGGATGCTTGAAGCTTTGTTTCAACTCATCCTAATTTTCAGTAAAACTAAAATCAATGACGCATCCAAAATTAAGCTTTTAAGAATGCCACCTATTATACCTTTATATAGAGTATAGCGCACTACATTTAAACTTAAAAGACACAGGATACCGAACTATCCTGTGTCTTTTTAAGCACTTAAGCAGGGTATTTCCCGCTAATCTGGACTATTCAGACTATCGACGCCTGAAGTGGGCCAGCCATTCTTCGAGTTGGTTAGCGGCAACCGACCGCCCCCCCAGACCAAAAGCGATCGAGATCGCAATCGCCACAGCACCCAGGAGCAGACCAAAGGCCAGGTTCACAATACTGGCCGCAATCCCCATTTGTTGCAATGCCATAGCGGTAACTAGACCGATAATAGCAATGCGAGCAACTTGGCCCAAAATACGGGACTGCCCGCTGCCAGAACTAGTAATTAAGTTAAAAGCGAGATTGGCCAGATACAGACCAATCGCAAACACAACCAGCCCCACCAACACCCTTCCAAACACTACTAACAAGCCACTGACTATCGCTGTAATGGCAGGGATATTCAAGACATTGGTAGCCGCCACCGTTGCAAATAGCAAAATGCCAACTAGCACAACAAAACCGGCGATATCAGATGGAGTCCGCCCTCCGAGAGAAGAAGCCAGCGGCTGACCAGTGGTGGGCTCCCCACCAAAGGATGGATCGACTGAAGCATCCGGTCTGGATTGCTGCCCAAAGCCCTGAAAACCAAGGGACTCAAACAAACTATTAAATCCAATGCCAGCCAACAAATTGCTCACCAGATCCGCCACAAATCGGGCGACCACATACCCAACGATCAGAATCAAAGCCGCCGTAAAAATCTGAGGCAACGTATTCAAAATTTGATTCAGCATGGCGGTGGCTGGCCCGGCAATCGCTGGAATTTGCAGGGCATCCAGGGCGGCGATCGCTGTTGGCAGCAGGATCAAAATATAAACAATTGTGCCAATCAACCTGGAGAGAGACTGACTGCCAGACCCTCCTCGCAGACCCAATTGAGTCCCGACTCGATCAATGCCGGTTGCGGTCAATAGGTTTGACACAATTCCCCGCACGATGCGGGCAATCACCCAGCCAACCCCAGCAATCAACACAGCCTTGAAGATGCGTGGCAGGGCCGCTAAAAAGTCATTCAGCAGATTTTGAACTGGTTGGAGCGGGCCTTGCAGGTCTAAAACCCCCAATATCAGCGGCAAGAAAAACAGGAAAATAAACCAGTACAAAACATTGCCCAGGGTTTCACTCAAAAGAAATTGAGATTCCCCACCGGTAGGGGCTGCCCCAATGCCAGGTTCGGTCGGTTGAGTGATGCGACCATCCAGATCAAAGGAACGGGCTGTGCGAATGACGAGCGCTTTAGCCAGGGTCGCCAACACCCAGGCCAGTGCCCCTAAAACTGCAGCGGAACCTAGCTTGGGTAAAAAGGTAAAGATTGAATTGAGAAAACTGTTAAGCGGCTGCGAGACCGTTGTTAGATTGAGTGCATTCAAAAATGCAACGATCGCTAGCAACAGAATCACCCAGAAAACGATGGCAGAGATAATCCGTTCGATATTGGGTTCGGCCTGCCCCGGTCGGCTCGTGAGTGAACGGGCTAGTCGATTATCAATATCGGTGCGTTTTAAGAGTTTGCCAACAATGCCTGCGGCGATCGCTGCCACAATCCAGCCAATGATCAGGATCAGCACGGCCCCGATCAAATTCAGCAGTGTCGGGCCAATTCCGCCTAACCCCAGAGATGAAAGAAATTGCGAGATGGGAGACAGCGCTTGGGACGAGGGGGCAGGGGCCGCCGGTACCGCGGTCGGTATTGGAGTCTGAGCAAACACTGAAGAGCCAATTGGCAGTGCTTGCAGGTTAAAATAAAGTAACATAGGCGTCAGGTTTTCAGGTAAGTGTCAAGAATTAAGGGCAAACCAAAAACAGGTTTTAAGGATTGGGCCGTGCAATGTAGGGTGACTGAATGGCATTAGCATTGCCTGACTGGACGAGGGCCTGGTAGATCAGGGCTGCTGCATCGGCACGACTCATCCCTTGATTGGGATTGAGCCGGTCTACATCAGGATAATTCACCACCAGGCCAGCGATGGTCGCAGCGGCAATTTTTTCCCTCGCCCCTATAGGGATTTGCGCCGCATCCTGATACAGCTCAAGAATCTGATCTGGATTGACAGGAGCTTGCAACTTGAGACCCGTTGCTAACGCCACCAATGCTTCAGACTTGGAGATGGATTGATTGGGATCAACCCGGTCTCCAGTGGCACTCGTGCTAAAGCCCATTTGATCAGCTTCACGAATTTGTTCTGCAGCCCAATGTTGGGGGGCACCCTGGGATTGAGGCGCAGAGTAATGCTTTGCCTGGTAAAAGGCATGGCCAATCAGAGTTGAAAATTCGGCGCGGGTCACTAACTGATTGGGGCGAAAGGTGCCATCTGGGTAGCCCCTCATAATGTTGCGGCTGACCAACTCAGAAATAAAAGGGTTAGCCCAATAATCGGCGGGCACATCCGCAAAACTGACTGGGGTTGGTTGAGCAACTGGAGGAGGTAGGTCTACAGGTGCGGGTAATGACGCTTTGGGAGTCGATGGACTGGGCAAAGGCTCGACACTTTGCAACCGTCTCTGAGGCGAAAGCTGGGTCGGGGCTGCCAGGGGCGATGAGGATGGCGATGCTGTTGAAAGTGGGCTGGCAATGGGCGCAGGGGTGGAAGTGGGCTGCAAAAAAGACAGGTCAAACTCCGAATTAGTTTGACTAAAGGCCCAGACCAGGACGGCACCAATGCCCGTAACAGCCACCAGGAGCGCAATGAAATCATCAAACCCAAGCGGGTCATCACGGGAAGATCTACGCTCTGGTGGTGGCGGTGGGTAAACCATTATTTAACCCCCTTAACTAGTTTTTGCCACAATTATCGATAGAGTCTACGATACTACTTCCTTTGATCATAATTATGTTCTCTCTACTACAGGAGAAAATTATGCCACCCAAATCCTGCGACTGATTTGACCTGACCCACTATTTGTAATAAGTCTTAACATTAAGTGTCCCTGATCTTGGATCACAGGCTAAGAATTTTGAGTAGGCACCCCATACTTACAGGTTAATCCAGCTACGCACCAGACACCGAGGCTCTCCTGAGTCTTTAAAGGCAGCTCTGTTGTGACATAAAAAGCGATTATTAATGTAGAGTATGTCACCTTTTACCATTTTGAAGCGAAGCGTATTTTCAGGTTTTAAAAAATAAGTATCAATTATGTCAAGGGTTTTGGTAATGGCTTCAGGTCGATCTATTTCGAGTTTAGAATAAGCAGATTCAATCCAATATCGCATATACCGAAAAACAAACCCCTTAGAATCTGCTGAAAATAAGGGAAAATCATTATTTTGAATAGTTTGTTTAGAATTAATATCTCCTGGGGTGATAACATCTCTCGCCAGGGGTTCGTGGAGCCAGGGAACGAGTTGTATATAATTTTTCAAGAAGTACTGGTACAAGTTGGCGGCGTTTGCCACAAGCGAGTCTCCACCTTGATCCGCAGCAGTAAGACAAAGGAGCCCCACAATATCAGGAAAGTAATTTTTGGCAGTACTATCCGTGTGGTAACCCGTTTCCGCATTTGTCATCGAAACAGGAATGGCTTTTTGGGTATAATCCATCCCTCGATCAATGACATCAAAAAAGTAGCCATAGCGATCGTTTAGAAGCCCAAAAACTCGAGAGAGAAAGGCATAAATTAATCGCAATTCTGTCGCGGTTAACTCAGTGCCCAATCTAAAAATTACTATGCCAGAACTCAGCATTAACTTGTCACGAAATGACATCAAAAAATTGATCGTATCTCTGTCAACGGACTGTAGGTAAATCTGATTGGGTTGATCAAGCCACTTATGATCAGCTCTTTTTAGTAAATCAAAGATTAATGATTTCGGTAAATCACAAAATAGTTCACAGGTGCGAGGTAATTCTTCCCAGGCCAGTAACGAAACATGCTGCTCAAAAATTAGCGTATTCACTCTTAAATCTTAAATGAAATTATATAGCGGTTTCCAAACAGATAAAGTACAACAGCTCCCTGGCTGGCAAGGGTTTCAGGGTTGAAAGTGTACCGTACTAGATCGAGAACCGCTATATTAAATTATAGGATATACAAAATTCCCCGATTTGGGTTGCAGCTTAAACTGAAACATTACATCTAAAATGGCGTTTCAAAAGTATCCGGCGGTTAAAACCGCTGCTACACTAACAAAGTCCGCCAACGCGGACTTAATATTTTCTCTGTATAGCCGCGACTTTAGTCGCCAGGGTGACAGAGAGTCAGGCTTTTAAAGCATCCTTTAACCTCCCAGTATGTCCCAACTTAAGTTGATGCCCTAGTTAACTGATGCTACCCTTGACAGGAGTTCCTTTAATTTTTTACTACGATCGCCGATGGGTAGACAATCTACAGCCAAAACGATTTTTATTCTTGCTTCTATGGTTTGCTGGCTGATGGTGGGCGCAGCACTGATGTATCTTTCCCCAATGGTGGCTGATTGGCTGGTATCTTCTGATCTCACCCATCTCTGGATGAAGAATCTCAGCCGGGGTGGCTACAACCCTATGCTGGGCTGGCTAGGCGGAGGCATTGCCTTGATTGTTGTCGTGTTGGGCAACATCATCTGGTATCAGCGGTTTGAAGGTAAACTTTAAGGTGAGCGAGCTTGGGATAGCTCAGGGGGCCAGGCGAGCCTTCTTGAGACGATTTGTCTCATACCATTCAGCGATCGCCGGTACCCAGGCTTGAAAGTGGGGCCAGATTGCTTCACAGAGCTGCTGCGCCTCCAGTTGGGCATCTGCTTTCCAGCGCAAATCAAGCAAATGCATCAACGATCGCACGTTAGCAGACATCACCCAATGCTGCCGCACATCAAAGGGAATCAGCCCCCTGGCATGTTCTTCCGCAAAGCCTTGATCAATCCGTTCTTGATAGCGGTGACAGGCCTGTAGGCACCAGGCCACATCTTGCTCACGTTGTTCCAGTGTATAGTCATATTTTTTGCCCTGGCGGTCACTATAAGCGCCGACAGGCCGCAGGTAAAAGACCTCTTCAACATCCCGATCGCCGGCCACCACATCTAAGATCCGCTTTCCGGTATACCGGAATGAGTTGTGAACAACCAGGCCATTTGCAACAAAGTTATGCCAGGGGGCATCAACCTCAAGGTCATAGGTCATTTGCACTCCCAGATACTCTACCCCCATGACCTTCAGGGGATGGGCCATGAGCTTACCCCCCGCTGTTTTAGGTTCAGGTTGCCAGTTCCCTGCTGCGATGGGGGGCTGGCAACTTTCTGCCGATTTAGCTTTCAGATGGTTTGGGTAGATCGCAGCACTGGCAGCACCAATCCCATTGGCTAAGACGCGACAGGAGCGGGTAGTCGCCAACACCTGGGCATCAGGGGCTATTTCTAAGCCAGTCGCTTCCTGCATGGTCTGCCATCCTGCAGTTGTCAGCAAACGGTGATTAGTCGTGCAATCCAGGATCTTGCCCTCTTCAAAGGTGAGTCGGTAGACCGGGTGCAGACCACTACACATCACTGCTTGAATATGGCTGGTTTCAAAGTATCCGGTGCTCTCATTTAGGACGCGCAAATCCATGGCTTTCAAGCGGTTTTTACCATCCCGACGGGATTCCTCTGGTGGTTCGCCCTGAAGACCTTTGATCTGGTGGGCTCGCCCCCCTTTCTTGCCACTAGTCCAGAGGGCGTAAAGGTCTGCAATTTTAATCTGCTGTAAGCCACCCAATGCCTCAACAAACGTAACTTCAGTATCACCAGCCAGACATTGGACGTCGAAGCTGACCCCCACCCGATGAGTCCGAATTTGTTGCATGGTACTGTGGGGAAACCAGCCTGCATTCAGGACGATTTGGGGATGTTCCAGGGGGCCATAGTGGCCGCGACTGCCCGCCAGCAAGTTTTTGACAATCAACTCCCCGCATCGCGCTTCACTGGGCCAGCGATCTCGCTCTGCCCAGACAAAGTCTTCGGCATAATCTTGATGCATTGCGGCATAAATGGTTTGCTGGGGGTTGGGCGTTTGAGCAATAACTTCGACAGTAAAGTGGGCCATAGGAGTGATTCACAGCTTGGCCTTCTAGAATAGCAGTTTCAGGATTGGGGGATCTGTTCCCCTGCAAAACTGGCATTTCGCGCCAGAGCCGCCCGTACAGATTGAGAATATTGAACAAACTTGTCATGAAATTTAAACATCTGTTGCCCCCCCTGCTGATTACTGTCTTTTCAGCAACAGGCTTTGCTTATCTGGTATTGCAGTGGCAGCAGTTCCAGGTCAGGCGGCAGGGGGTTGAGGGCCTAGAAACCCTAACATCAGGGCCAGGAGCGTTACCAGCCCCCTGGAGTGCATCAGTGGAGGTCCTCGATGTTCACAGTGGCGATACACTGACAGTGAAACAGGGCAAGCAAAAGGTGAACGTGCGGCTATGTGGCATTAACGCACCGGAGGTAGCTCAGCCCTTGGGTAGACAGAGCCGGGAGTACCTACAACATCTGATAGGGCAGACACTGGGTCAGCCTGGGGGGCATCAAGTGACC
Source organism: Leptolyngbyaceae cyanobacterium (assembly GCA_046080785.1). GTDB lineage: Bacteria > Cyanobacteriota > Cyanobacteriia > Leptolyngbyales > Leptolyngbyaceae > JBJTUO01. The sequence continues at coordinate 16,553 of JBJTUO010000051.1, forward strand.
CTCTATGGCAATCATACCGATCAGGAGGGGCACCTGGTGGCGGAGGTCTTTATTCCGGCACCGACCCCTGATCAGCCAGAGCAGGAGCGGTTTCTCAACTATGAATTGGTGACGGCGGGGATGGCTTATCGGGATGGAAAGCAGGCTGCAAACTGCCCAAATGGAGAAAGCTTGCTTCAGGCTGAGACAGCAGCTCAACGGCAGCATCGGGGCGTATGGGCCCAACCGCCAACTGGGACAACCGGAAGTTAATGCTGGCCCATGGCAACAGCTACATTAGCTAATTTTCCAGCGACGCCGCCAACTGGAAGTAGATTCAAGCTGACAAGATTGCTGCTCTTGCTGATGGCGCTGCAAAATAACATCTGCCGGGTCTGAGAGTCCGGGGTCGCGGTAAGGGATGGCTGCCCTAGTTTGCAAATGTTCCTGCTCCATCTGGGAAAGGGGCTGTAAATGGCAGGGATCAAAGGCGGCGATCGTCCCCTGTGCCCACTCATGGGGTAAATGCGGGGCAATGGGAGGAACTGTCCCAATGCAGAGACCTGCTAACTTGAGCGCCGATCGCACCGCTGCTGAGCGAGAGTAAGTTGCCAACAGGCCATCGGCGGCAAGACAACGGCCCACCAGTTGAAAAAACTCTACGGTCCATAATTGGGGACAGCGGCGGGGAGAAAAGGGATCAAGGAAGATGGCATCAGCTTGAAATTGCTTTTGAGTCAGGGTTTGCATGGTTTGACGGGCATCTCCAATCAATAATGTCCCATCTAGCAGAGGCGTTTGACAAGTTTGGTCGTGGGCCATCGCCTTTAAGCTCTCCTGCACTTGGTAATTCCAACTTTGCAGCAGATCAGGGACTGTGGCCGCAGTCGGAACGGTCGGGTCTAGCTCCAGCCCATACAACTCTACCCGGCAGTGGGCATGGCTGCCCCAGATCACTTCCAGGGCAGCGGCGGTGTTGTAGCCCAGGCCGTAACAAACATCCAGTAACCGGACGGTTGACCCCTGGGCCTTTTGGGCTAAACCGGTGGCTACGGCAAATTTGAGAACGGCTTCCGTTTTGGCTCCTTGATGACTGTGGAAGGCTTCTCCAAAGGCGTCAGAAAAAAAAGTATAGGAGCCATCTGCCGTTTGTTGCGGAACCCAGCCTGACATAGGGTTAACTAAACCCGACTGAGAGCCTGCGATCGACGCTCTGCTGCTACTTCAGCATAGAGAGCCTCCAGGGATGAGATGTTATTTGCCAGGACATAGCGATCTTCTACCCGGCGACGGGCATTTTGCCCCAAAATTCGGGTCCAGCCAGTGTGATTTTGCAATTGGGGTAATAGGGTCTTTAACTGGGTGCTGACCGACTGGGTTTTCAGAATCACCCCCGCTTCCTGCTCCAGCACTTCTCCGTCCGCCCCAGCATCCGTAGCGACACAGGCCAGTCCACAGGCCATTGCTTCCAGCAGTGAAAGGGATAACCCCTCTACCAGAGATGGCAAAACAAACACATCAGAACCCCGCAAAATCTCAATCCGTCGTTGCTCATCGGCAATAAACCCCATCCAGATAATGCCCTGTTCTGGGCCGTAAAAGGGCATAAGGGAAGCAGCCAAGGGGCCATGATTACCGACAATCACCAGTTTGCTGCGGCATTCCATACCTGCCTGCTTCCAGGCTCGTAACAGAGATTCCACGTTCTTTTCTGGCGCGACCCGCCCCTGATAAACAAAAATGCGATCGGCATTCAGTTCTGCCTTTAACGAAGACGGCCCAGGGGCATACTTCTCGGTATCCACTCCGTTGGGAATTACCACCACCCGCTGAGCGGGTACCCCCAACCGGATCAGCAAATTTCTCTGCAGGTGAGAAAACACAATCACCCGGTCGTACTTAGCCAGGGATGTGGCGTATAACTGATACATCAAATACTGAGTACTAGCGGTCAAGTTGCGCAGGTTGCGATCGAAGGCTGGATGAAAAGTGGCAACCAAGGGCAACCCCAAGTCTTGACAAATTTCGGGCAGGGAAAAATCTAGCGTGGAGAGGGTGAGGGAGGCATGTACCACATCTGGCTTGGGGGTTAACTTGCCTAAGGCACGCTCCAATACCTTGCGAGATTTCAATGTCGGAATTGTATAAATCTGAGACTTGTAGAGAAAGGGAATCGGGATCTCGTGCACATCAGGCCAGTTATCTGGGGCTGCATCTTCCTCCGCAAAGTGGAAAAAACTAACGCGGTGATGGCGATCGAGCAGGGCGTTTGTCACTTCTCGACTGTAAGTGACGTTACCGCAAAAGGGAGATTTTTTTCCTAACCAGGCGATATGCATGTTACGAGTAAATACAAAACGAAAGGGGGGTGTGTTAATGATTGACCAGGTCTGTACGGGAAACGTACCAGGTAATCAGCCCACCTGCAACTACAAGGGTTGCCAGACCGAAAAAAACAACATGCAAGCCAAAGAAGGTTTCTGCCAGCCCCGCCAAAGCCAGGGGCAGACTGAGGGCAATGTTGATTGCAGTATTTTGCAGACCAAAAATTTTACCCCGCATTTCCTCCGGGGTTTCTTCCTGAATCGCGGTCTGCATCGGCACACCAATTAAGGCACCAAACAGCCCGATCAACAGGATCAGCGTTAAGGCAGGTAGCAACTGCTCCGCAAAGACAGACAGCCCTATGAGGGACGCCCCCATTCCAACGGAACCCACGAAACTCAGTTGAGTGTGGGAAAATCGCTGTCCAAATTGGCCTAAAAAAGTGGCACCGATGGCGATGCCAACGCCACCTGCTGACAGCAGAAAGCCAAATTGGGATGATTTAATATCAGGGATGACTTCTGCCAGACGGACTGCCAACACGGATAGGGCCGCAAATACGGAGAACAGCACAATCAATTGCAGCAGGGCACTCCGGACTTGCTGGTGTTGATTCAGATACTGCCAGCCCTCCCGGATGTCTTCTAGGACATGCTTTTCGGTCTCACCCTCCCCCAGGGGATGCTTTTTCAAGCCCAGCCACAGAGGTTCTGGCGTTCTCAGTAGAAGTAAAACCAGGCCAGCCATCATGTAAGCCCCCCCTACGACCAGTTCTTTACCCAACCCAGCGACAGTCAGGCCAAACTGGGCTACCAAATGATCTGCCAGAGCCAGGAGTGGCTCCCCTACAGCAAAGCCCACAATCACCGAAGCCATCATGGTTGTGGTGTAAAGGGAGTTGGCAGACAGAAGGTGTCGCCGCTCCACAATTAAAGGAATCGCAGCCTGCTCTGCCGGGGCGAAAAATTGAGTCAGGGTAGAAACCAGGAATGTCACTGTCAGCAAGACCCAGAAACCAACGGGGAGATTAGCCAGAGGAGACCAACCCTTGGAGATCCAGAGCAGGGGGGGTAAAAATAAAACCAGCCCGCCCCGTAGCAGGTTAGTAGTCACTAGCACCAACTTTTTAGACCAACGATCGACAAACACCCCGGCCAGGGAACTAAACAAAACCGCTGGAATGGTAAAAGCAATCATGATGGAAGAGACCCAACCACTGATGGTTTGGCCCTGCGCCTGAAAGCGGCTGGCAATCAGGGCAATCATCAGCACCAGGTAAACCTTATCTGCCAGTTGGGAGAAGACCTGACCGCCCCACAATGTCAAAAAATTACGATTGCGGAGAACTGGAGAAAAGCCTGTTGCTTCAGTAACTTCCGCCTCTTGCTGCAACTCTTTCAGGGCAACCCCCTGGGGCTCAGTTGGCTGATCATGACCATTCTGGGCGTCCAAACCGGGTGAGGTCTCAAGCAGATCGGTTGATCCACAATCAGATCGTTCCCCAGTGAGCAGATCCTGGGGATCAGATTGTAAGCCCTCCGATTTCAGCCCGTTTTCAGTCAGCAGAGTATTAGGCTCTCGATATTTTTGCTCTACCAAAGGCTGCAATTGTGAGGCTGGTTGAGATTCGGCAGGAAGTGGATTGCTCGAGGTCGACATCAGGATCGGTCGAAACAATTTATCCGAGAAAGCAGGGTCAAGGGTCTGCATGCGGCTGTATCTGAATCAGGGCTGGACTGTTCAATCATTCGCCGGGAGAGCAGGTGCTTCATTGGGCGAAGCAAAACATGCATCAATCAGGGTGGCAGAACGAATGATTCGATCAAAATGATACTGGGCATAGAGGCGTAAAATTCGCTCAGTTCCACGCCATAATCCTTCTACTTTAGAGGAATCTAGCGGCAAATGGGGGATAAAACTATTGGGATCGGGCAGTGTTGCTTGGGCTAAATGTTGTAGCAGGGCCAATTGGGCCGCGGTGATGGGCAGATCTAAAGTCGGTCGATCGACTTTAGCCGTAAACACAACCCCGCCGGAGGGAATGCTGAACACAATGCGCCAGTGGGCGTCAGCAAAATTGGGTGTAACGGGGCGACGGGTGACACAGCATTGCTGTACCTGGGGAGCCACCCCCCCTAACGCTAGAAGCTGAAAGACGGCATGGGTGAGATGGGCCATGACCAGTGTATCGGGCGATCGCTCAAGCCGCTTTAAATGTTCATTTAGCAAGATAAATAAATCTTCTTGAGGCTGGTCACTCATCGCCTGACACAGGCTTAACTCCGCCAGATATTGACTGGCGGTAAGCTTCTTCAAGTCTTGCCCTAAGCCAGGGTAAGATGCCAAGGTTTCTGCCTGGATCACCTTATCCAGCGATCGTCCTTTGGCAATCAATAAATCATTGACTACAAATAAATCACTGCGCCCACCGAGTTTAGCGTTTTGCTTACGGGCACCCACTGCCATCACCCGCACCAGGCCATGCTCACGGGTGAGAATAGTCATCAGGCGATCGGCCTCCCCCATGGGGATGGCCTTGAGGTTAATCCCCGTTGCTTTGTAGGTGCGGCTCATAATTAAAATTCTTTCCCTAGCCTGCCGGTCTTTTCCGATTGTGCCCGAAGCCGGATAATCTCCGGCCCATGGGATGTTCCCAGTCTGGTCGCCCCAGCCAAAATCAAATCTAACGCCTGTTCTGGAGTGCGAATCCCCCCGGATGCTTTAATGCCCACCCGATCCCTGGAGAGTTGCTTCAGCAATTGCACATCGGCTACCGTTGCCCCGGCATACAGGCCTGTACTGGTTTTCAGATAAGCAGCCCCCGCATCCATACAAATTTCCGCCGCTGTTCGCTTTTCTGCCTCGGTCAACAGAGCCATTTCCAGGATTGCTTTAATCACTTGCCCAGTCTCGTCTCGGATTTCTGCAATCTCTCGATGCAGTTGGTTGGTCATACCAGCCTTGAGCCAACCCAGGTTGATTACCACATCCAATTCTGTCGCCCCGTTTTCTACAGCTTCCTGGGCTTCATAGAGCTTGACCGCAGAGGTCGTAGCGCCGTAAGGAAAACCAATCACGGTGCAGACCTTGGGTGACCGATGGTGTAAAAGTTGGGCTGCCTGCCTGACATGGCAGGGGTGGAGACAGACTGCTGCAAATTTAAGCTGATCGGCGTCAATACACCATTGTTCCACCTGTTCAGGAGTGGCAGTGGGCACCAGCAGGGCGTGGTCAATGTAAGGGGCGATGTCAATTTCTGGGTAGGATGTCACCATAAACCCGGTTGAGAAAGTCTATATGTGGTTGCCATTCAATGATAGTCAAGTACACACGCTGGCGTCTTCTGACCGTAACAGGTCGTGATCGATGGTATGCTCGCGAAGCAAATTAGACCTTAGCTTACTCGGCGGGAAGCCCCGCACTGTAGACGCAAATTGTGTTTACTCAAGAGCGGCTCAGTGACGGGATGAAAGCCGCATGAGGTATAATGGACTTAAGTGGGGTTGGGCATCGCCTCACTATAAAACGCTCCAGTCCGGTTTCATCGTAAAACGACTTTCCGGTGGGA
>JBJTUO010000052.1:0-4956 GCA_046080785.1 Leptolyngbyaceae cyanobacterium
GACGGGGGGGGCAGCCACGAAGGCGATTACATAGCAGGCGGTAGCAGCCAGCAGGGTGGGGATCATCAGCACGCCGAACCAACCAATGTAGAGGCGGTTTTCGGTGCTGGTCACCCACTGACAGAACTGCTCCCACAGGGAGGCGCTCTGTTGGCGTTGTAGGGTCGTAGTCATGATGTAAAAATGCAGGATTAAGGTTTACAAGGATGGTCATCAACAGCAAAAGAGCTAGGGATGACCGGGTATGTATATCCCTACTTTAACCGAACTGTTACAGTTTGTAAAGAAAGACACTCAGGAAAGTCATTGAGGCTGATCGGGGGCTAGGGTCTGACCTTCGACCCTACAAAGTGTGGGCCAATCAGCAGTTAGACCCGCAAATCGTCAACAACGCCATCACTGGGCCAGGCGGGGAGATCGCCCCGCCTTCTACTTTTCTCTCTGGTGGGGTGAGGTGAGGTAGCGGGTAGGCCAGGCTACGCCCGGCCACCCTCAGAGGTTGTGCCGTAGGGGCCTTGTCTCATTCATGTTGGCACACAGGGCTGCTTTGCTGTCTTGCCCTGGACTAAATGAGCGATTGAGATACTTTCGCTAATTCGATTGGTGGGGTGAGATCGCCCCTCGTTGCCTGGAAAAAGAGAACCCCGAACTTGAAGCCTCGAGATAGAAGGGCGATCGCCCGATGAATCGCTCAAACCACTCCCTGACAATCCAAAATCCCCAATCTAAAGTCCAAAATTAATCAATGCCGTCACAAAGATGACGGTCTTCCTCACTGACCTCCGGGTTATATTTCAGGTAGTTGCTGATTCTGTCACAACTCCGTGCCATTAACCAATCAAGGTCAATCCGCCACAGCTTCACCGTATTGTCCCCACTGCCCGTGGCCAGGGTCGTCCCATCCGGGCTGAAACTCACGCTATTGACAACGTCCTCATGGCCCGAGAGGGTGCGGATCAGCTCGCCGCTCGCGGTGTTCCACAGCTTCACCGTAGTGTCCCCACTGCCCGTGGCCAGGGTCGTCCCATCCGGGCTGAAACTCACGCTAGTGACAACGTCCTGATGGTGGAGCCGCTGCCGCTCTTGACCTTCATAAATGTTGGCAATTAAGGCTGCGTGTACCTGAGGGTCGGTTGCGTCATGGCGCTGTAAAGTCTTCCCCGCCCGAATCGCCTGCATTGCGGCCTCAAGATCCTTATCTTCACCCAGCAACGCCAAGGCATATCGCGCCGATGAGTCTACCTCACTCAGTTCGGCTTGTTTCTGCTGATAACGCGCACTTAGAAAAAAGCCCGTACTGACCGCCACCGCCACCAATGCCCCCGCCGCAATGCCCCAAGCGGTGCGGATTTCCCGTCGCCGCCGTGCTGCTTTCTCCTGCTCGATCCGCGCTTGCTCTTGAATACTTTGCTGAATGAATTCCCGCTCCGCCACCAAATCATCCGGGCGTTCCGCCAACTGTTCCGTTGCCTCAGCCAGCGCCGCCCCCCGCAGTAACGACCCCCCATCTCGCTCTGTTTCCTGCCACTGCCGCATCGCCGATCGCAACCGTTCCTGCCATGCCCGAAACACCCGATCCGTCTCCATCCAGCCCCGCAGTTCCCCCCAGTTTCGGATCAGCGCCTCATGCACCACCTCCACCGTTTCCTGCTCCGTGGCATTGCGGCTTGTCACCACCAACCGCGCATCACCAATTGCTTCACCAGCGACCAGCTTTCCTCCCCCAATTCCGACTTTATCGCAATTCGACGGGTATCTTCCGCCCCTTCCCCTGGTCGCACCAGTTGCACAAAAATCCGCCGCACCTGGGTTTTCTTGGCCTCACTCAGATGTTCATACTCCTGATCCGCATGACGGGCCAACGCCCCTTCCACCTTACCAATGGCCTCATACACCTGATGGGTCAACTGTTTTCCCCTGCGCTGCTGCCACAGTTCCGTCAAGGCAAATTCCAGCAGCGGCAAATTCCCCGGTTGATCCGCCACATCGCCTAAAATCCGTTCAACCAATCCCTCCTCAAACGTTACCCCCAACTCAGTTGCAGGTTTTTCGATCACCTCCGTCAGTTCCTCCCGGTTCATCGAGCGGATTTTGATATCCGTACCGCGCAACTGATCGGCAAACGCAGGATAAGCCAGGGCATTCCCCAAGAAATCCGCCCGCATGGTCAACACCAACACCGCCTTGCCCTGCCCTACCCCCGCCGAAAATTCCGCAATCAGTTGATCCAGAAACTGGTGCCGGGTGGTGGTGTCAAGACAAAGGGTATAGAGTTCCTCAAATTGGTCGGCAATCAACAAAATCCGATCTTGGGGGAAATTCTGCCAAATCTGGGCCAGCACATCCCCTAGGGGCACATCCCCTTCCCGCAGATAGGTTGCCAGCTTGCGCGACTGGGCAATGCGATCAGTATCATCCAACTCTGTCGCGTACAGCGGCACCAACGCCAACGCCAACGCATGAAACGGATCCGATCCTGGCCGAAAATGGGTAAATTGCCAATGCCCCGCCTGCTGCAACTTAGGCACCAGCCCCGCTAGCACCACCGACGACTTACCACTACCGGACGCGCCTAAAACCGGAATTAAGGTATGGGTTTGGGTAGCCTCATACAGTTCGTCTACGAAAATATCGCGGCCAAAGAAATACTCGGCATCGTTGGGGCCAAAATGAAACAATGACCGGTAGGGACAGGGTAAATCGGCTCCGTCATCTCCATCCACCTCAACAGGTTTGACCTCTTGGCTGGCGTAAAAATAGTTGTAGATGACGTTACCTTCGCCAACCGCCACCCCCTGTGCCTTACCCACAAACTCGGTTTGATACTGTCCCGGTTCTTCCGTCATTTCGATGTTCTCCGTTAGACTTAGCTAAACGTGTTGGTTTGGGTGTTGCCATCCCCCACCTGCACACCTTTGGCTTCACCCTGGAACGTCACCTGATATTTTCCACTGGCTGATTCTTCCGGGTTCAGTTGCTCCATCAATTCCTGGGCGGCTTTGAGAATCGCGTGATCTTGATCGACCGCTGCTTCCGTCAGCTTCTTCTTCAACGGAGCCTCGTAGGTCTGCGGATCCGATTCATGCTCCTCCAACACCATTTCTGCCTTTGCATCCCCAGCAAACTTGCGCTTAATCAGCGCTTTTAAGCCCACATATGCATCGGGAGCGACATCACTCGCTGCCTTTGCTGCACCTGCTACCAGAGCTGCCAAAATCAGAGAAAGAGGTTCCATGCATTGTCCTTGAACTGCATACCTCTCCACTATACGAGCGATTTTTCTGATCAAAGGTCATATTAATACGATTGAGAAAAATAGACCTAAACGGGCGATCGCCCCCAAACAACCTTCTCCAAACTTCACGCAGCCCTTAGAGGTTGTTTGAAAAGCCAAAGAGAGTCTCAAACTATACCTTCGGAGTAGGATAATCACCGCAGAATTCAGTGTTTTAGCGGCCCCCTGGCGGCGAACTATACCTGGGATAACCCTTTTCAAACAACCTCTTAGCGAGATTAGCCCTATGGCTTTCAGACAGGCAATTGCCACTAATCCCGGCAGGTTAAGTCTACTCAGCGATCTGTCAACTGCGTCACTTCCACACTGGTATGGGTGAAAGGCAGATATGATATTTTTGACGAGATCGGTCAGTAGCCAATCGCCCAGGAGAAATTGGGGGGCAATCCCCAGAGATGCAGACTAACCCTTCACGGCAGCGAACCGACAAGGGTTACTTGTGAAGTTGCTGAGGTTGTCTAGCGCCGCTGGGTTTTGTCGTTAAACAGCAAGACACACCACAAAAATATGACTACAAATATATTGGCAATAGCTGGACCCGGCTCAAAGTATCAGATTCCAGGAGCACAGCCCGCTGGCTTTTGGGCCGGTGTCTGGCATGGTCTCATTTCACCAATTACATTCATCGTCAGTCTTTTCAATCCGCGCGTCCGAATTTACGAGACACACAATCGCGGGCGATTATACGATTTCGGATTTATCATCGGTGTTTACGCTGCGTTTGGTGGCAGTGTCGAGCAGACCGGAAGACATATTTCCACATGATGCTGCATAACACATCACTGAAGCCAACGCCGATTACGCCGGTCAGTTTTCGCTGTGGGTTTTTGGTTGGCGGAAGTTACCGGCGACGTGGCTCAGTTCTTGGTCGTAACTCCACCCGAGCCAGGCCGGGCGATCTCTCCGCCTTCTGTAATGGCTTACTTATTTCAGGGGGAGTACCGTAATCACGCCAGGTGACAGGTCAACCAGGACAAGCAATGTGTTCACAGTCAACCTAAACCGAAGTGATCATGAAGAATCGTTGAATCAACCCGCATTTCAGTAGATTAGCCTCTACGCTAAGCGTATCTACCCTTGGTGGCACAGAAACCTTGTCACCGTCCTAGTAAGCAGGCGTAGTAGGGCATAGAAGCCCCTAACAGGGTTCAAATTTGCCTGATTCTCAATCAGGAGCAGGGTTGAAAATGACTGATGTACGGGTTTCAGGGTTTTTCCGCGCCACTAAACCACAAGCCTTTTACGGTTTAAGTCAACCTAATTTAAAGAGGTAGCTGCTATGGCTATTGATTTACATAATTTCACTTGGGAAGAGGTCCGTCTGGTTCAGGTGGAATCTCAACCTCACCATATCGCTGAGGTATTGGCTAACATTCGAGACACCCTGGAGAACTCAGATTGCCAATGGGAAGATGTTTACTCGGCCTACTATGACTGCGAGGACGATGGGACGGTGACCTTCTACGAAGGAGAGAGTGCGGAGGCAGGCAATCCAGGGATTTGGACCTACATGGTGTATGACTGTACCGCCGCAGAGGAAGACGTGGTGACTAACTTAACCATCAACACCCTTGATCCAGTCCTAGAACTGCGCAAGCTGGCGGGGGTTTAGGGTAACTGAATTGCAATTGAAGTTGTTATTGACAGTCTGAGTTGCAATC
>JBJTUO010000053.1:0-18076 GCA_046080785.1 Leptolyngbyaceae cyanobacterium
TATTTTTTAAGCAGCAGCTGAAGCAGACGTAGATAGTGAAGTAGCAATGGAGCCGAATGGGCTAGAGACTGCAGTAGTTCTAACGAAGGTTGCAGTAGCGGCAGACAAAAGACCTGCTGCAGCTGCGCCCGCGTCTCCAACTGAGAGAGCAACGCCACCTTCAACGTGGTTGGCTTCAGGTGCTAATTCGGTGTATGTCAAGTTGGAAATAATCATAACATCCTCCTTTCTTGTGTCAGCTCTGTTTGAGCTTTGATAATAATCTAACTCTATTTTTTAATCAGCTGTGGTCATATTGGCCCCTTTCTTTGAAGTTTTCAAATCAATTTAATTAACCCAAAATAGCACTATAAATTAATAAAAAAGATGTAGTTTTCGATGAAAAACCACATCTCAAATATTTTTTAAAGAGGCTGAATCGTTATCATTTTGTGCGTACGTTTTAAGGTAGGAGGGCTTACAGGAAAATGATTCTAGCCCACAACGGCTTCAGCCATTCTTCGGGGTGAATTCATCCAACCTTAAGTTTCAATCCCATTTCAGACATGATTTTTTACTGGTCTGAAATCATGCGTGCGTCACTTATTTAAGCATCGTTATAGCGCTTCTTAGATAGCAAGCGCAAAAGCGGCAGATATTGCACTGGCGGCTGAGAGGGGGCCGATAGAGATTGCATTAGTATTGGTGAACGTTTGGGCGGCAGCAAATAGACCGCCTATTGCCCCCGCATTTGCAAGTGCATTTGCAAGTGCAAGACCGCCTTCAACTTCGTTAGCTTCAGATGCAAATTCGGTGTATGTCAGGTTGGAAATAATCATAACATCCTCCTTTTTTGTGTTAGCTCTGTTTGAGCTTTGATCACAATTTACCTCTATTTTTTGATCAATTGTGGTCATATTGGCCCGTTTTTTTGAAATTTTCAAATTAAGTTAATTAAACAAAATAGCAGAATAGACTAATAAAAAATACAACCCTTTATGGGGGCTGCATTTCAAGTGTTGATCGAGAAAAGGTATGTAATTTAAGCCAGGAAATCCTGGATAGGCCAGGAGCCAGAATTCAGAAGAGAAGGGGTCAGAAGAGAAGGAGTCAGAAGAGAAGGAGTCAGAAGTTAGGCAAATTGTTGGATTCTAGATTCTGAATTCTGACTCCTGAATTCTAGATTCTGTCTCCTGTCTCCTGTCTCCTGTCTCCTGTCTCCTAAATTCTAGATTCTGTCTCCTGGCTCCTGAATTCTGATTCCTGGCTTCCATTGCGGGGATAACTTTCCGCCTTGAGGAATATGCCCGAGAAAAAGGCTCAGTCATCACCATCTTCTTCTACTTCATGAATAATGCAGGCTAACGCCCTATCCACTTCCACAGACTCCAAGTCCAATTTGAGCCGAGAGGCAAGTGGCCTCCTTGAGTACGATGGCCGTCGATCGCTTCTGTGTACTCCAATTCTCGATTGACAGACAGATGTTTTGTTACAGGATGAGATTCGGTCGTTGGCCGTTGATTGTTTCCCTGTAGCAGTGGGGTCTGTCGTTGTCGATTTTCTTTGAGCAACCGGTTGTATGTACGAATTGGGATGAAGTGAACCGGGTTGTAGCCAGCAAAGCGCAAAATCAGTACACAGGCCCAGGAATAGCGACCTTCAGAGATGGCTGCAACTACTTGATCAAACTGATCAGTCGTCATCGCTTTGGAATAGCTATTTAATGGATTTGTTGCACTGAACCTCATATCCATTTCCTCCAAAAATTTATTAATTAGGTTTGAATCAGCTAGGGGCTATAAATTGATGCCCCCAGCCTGTAATTTGCGAATTGGATCGAGCAGGATGTCTGCAATCCGCTTTTGTCGGATGACAATCTCGGCAGTGGCAGTCTGCCCTGCTTTTAATGGAAGCTTTTGATGCTTCTGAGTGACGGCATTCCGATCAAGCACCACTTCAACGCGGTAAATTGGCCCCAACCGTTCATCGGGTTTAGCGTCTGGCGAAATTGAATGTACCTTACCCGTAAAAATACCGAAGTCTTGATAGGGGTAGGCATCAAACTTGACCTGAACCGGATCACCCACCTTTACAAAGCCTGCTTCCCGGGTGGGCAGAGCCGCGGCCAGAACTAGGGGAGCCCCTTCAGGCGCAATTTCAGCGATCGTTTGTCCGGGTTGTACGACTTCCCCGCTCTTACGCACGTTTAAGGCTGAAACCACCCCACCGGCGGTTGCTCTCAAATTTAACTGGTTCAACTCAGTTTGGGCCTGGGTAACCTGCTTTTCACTTTGCTGGAGTTTGCCCAGGAGTTGAGTTTTTTGTACTAGTAACTGCTGAATGGATTGTTGCGCCTGCAATTGGGCATTAGTGGCCTCAGCATATTTCTGGGCCAGATTGGCCTGCAGTTGCCTGAACTCTGCAAACCGCTGTTGTAGATCAGATCGCAGGCGCTGCGACTCGCCCATTGCCTGTTGGATATCCCCTTGCTGCTGGGTGATACTGCGTTGGCGATCAGCCAGTTGTTGCTGTACCTGGAAGAGTTGATCCCTGGCCAGCGCCCCTTCATTAACCAGAGATTCAAACCGGGCAAGGCGATCTTGGTAGAGAGAATCATCTGCCTGTAACTGCTGCAATAGAGTTTCACCGGTTGTAGCCCGATCCATTGCTTGCATGATGGCTAGTTTTTGACTTTCAATTTTTGCCTGAGCTTCAGACAATTGCGCTTCTTGAGCACTAATTTCTGCACTGGCGATCGCCCGTTGATTTTGGGCTTCTAGTTTGGTTTTTTGAATCAACGCATCAATCTGGAGCAACTCTTTTTGGTAGTTGACAGTTTCTTGTTTCGACCACTCGACGCGATTGCGGGCGACTTCATCGTCTAGGCGGGCGATAATCTGGCCTGCCTTGACAGACTGGCCCTCTTTGACATAAACATGGGCAACCTTACCCGCCACAACAGGATTAACCTTAAAGGCATCACCCTGAGGCACAAGCCGGCCCTGGGCCTGACCCACTTCGTCAATTTGACCAACGGCTGCCCAGGTTGCAAAGGCAGCACAAAACATCACCCCCCCAATCGCCAGACGATCTGGCAGGGTCGATGGGGGCCGATCTAATGTCGTTTGCAGCGAAGCTGACCAGTTGCTGATTAGATCGGGTGGATCTTCAGCAGAATCAATCGCAGCGCTGTCTGGCAACTGCATTAGGAGAGAAGGCATGGGGGCAACAGACCTGCTGCTTCCCCCATAGATGGTGACCATCTCACATAAAAAATTGGCCCGCATGTCGCTTGAGCGATCGTCAGTACTAAAAAAGTACATTGCTGATTGTGGTGGCGTGACGATCGAGCCTGCATCAGTCAGGGAAAGGGACTCAATCCGAATAGCCATAGTGATACCCCAAAACTACAGTCTGACATTGATGAATTGGCAGTACACCAGAGTCGATTATCTCTAAGGGCCTAACTAAAAAAAACCCCTAAAGATTCTTGATGAAAATGGCTTTAATCAATAACGGCTGGCCCCTAATCAGAAACTGGTAACGCCTTGTATCTTGATTTTCTCTTTACAATGGCAAAATCAAAGCTTTACATAGTTTCCACGCTTTAATATAACTCAATTTGACAACTTTAGTACGAATTAATGGCCAAATTGGCCTATTTTTTACTCCCCAATAAGATTTCTGGGCTATTTCCCAGCTTTTTGAGGAAGAGCGGCCTAAAATCTAGCTTTGGCCAGAAAACTGAGGACGCAATTAAGTGCGATCAGGCTAATTTTGTAAAGGGGGCTTTCTGGTGCGTCATCACCTAAATTTTTGTAACAAAGGCTATGACGTTTAGTCATACTTTTTATCGAGCTCAGCGGGTATCCGCTTAAAGCGAGACAAATTAGTCCCCACGAAAGTAGGGATTAGAGGATACAAAAAGGAACTGCGTTCCTTTTTGTCCCGCCTTGCGGTAATAGGCAGCTCAGCTTCAATAAGTGGCCAAAACACGATGGATTTTGTGTATCTAAATATTAAGTTGTTGCTGAGTTAATTGGGCGTATAGGCCCTGCTTTTCCATTAATTGTGCATGGTTTCCTTTTTCCACAATCACCCCTCGATCTAAGACCAGAATGCAGTCGGCATGACGCACAGTAGAAAGGCGATGGGCGATGATAAAAGTGGTGCGATCGCGGCTAATCGTCTGTAAGTTTTTCTGAAATCGCTGCTCAGATTCGGTATCGAGGGAGCTGGTCGCTTCATCTAGAATCAGGATACGGGGGTTGCTAATCAAGGCACGAGCGATCGCAATGCGTTGCCGTTGACCACCCGACAGGGTCGCTCCCCGTTCCCCGACTTTAGTGTTGTAGCCCAAGGGTAGATTTTGAATGAAAGCGTGGGCTTCTGCTAGCTTGGCGACTTCCAACACTCGTTCCAGGCTGTATTCAGGGCGATAGAGGGTAATATTCTCCAAAATGCTACCAGAAAAAAGATAGCAATCTTGAGGTACAACCCCCAATTGAGACCGGAAGGAGTGGGGCGACACATGGCGCAGGTCGTTACTATCCACCGTGACTCGCCCGCTGGTGGGCTGATACAGCCCCTGTAACAGATTGACCAGGGTTGTTTTGCCAGAGCCGCTCCGTCCCACGATGGCAATGGTTTCTCCAGGCTGTACTGTAAAGCTGATGTTTTGCAGAATGTTGCGATCGTCCTCCGAGTTATAACGGAAGGTGACATTCTCAAAGGTCACCTCACCCCGGATCGACGGCAAAATCAGCAGCGGCTGATCGGGGCTTTCTTCTGGTTGAACGCTAAAAATATCATCTAGCCGCTCTACCGACACCATCACCTCTTGGAACTCATCCCAGAGACCCACCAGGGCAATAACAGGGCCAATCACATTGCCAATCATCATGTTAAAGGCAACAAATTGGCCAATGCTCAACTGATCTCGAATCACCAACGTCGCCCCATACCAGAGCAGGGCCGTGCTCCCCAGAGTGTTGATTGAGCTACTCATAATCTGTAGCCCATTGGCCAGCTTCTGCCCCCGCCACTGGGCATTAAATAAACCCGTTAATTGTTCTTCCCATTGCCAACGCAGATCGCGCTCAGCGCCAGTTGCCTTAATGGTAAAGATGCCAGTTAATATTTCTACCAGGGTAGAGTTTTGTTTGGCTGATTCATAAAAGATTTGCCGTGACACTCGCCGCAAAAAAGGACTGGCCAGCACGGTCAAAATAATGATCGGTGGCAATAACCCCAGCACCAGCAGCGTTAACTGCCAGTTGTAATAGAGCATCAGCCCTACATAAACGATCGCCATCGTAGCGTCTAACCAGGCTGTAATTGCCTGCCGGGTGAGGAATTGCTGGATTTTGTGATTTTCTTGAACGCGGGTGACAATATCCCCAACATGGCGAGTGGCAAAAAATTGTAGCGGCAGATTGAGGGCGTGGCTGATGAACCCACTGATCAGGGTTAGGTCAATCTGGTTTGAGAAATAATCAAGCAGGTATTGTCGAATGCCAGTCAATCCAATCCGCCAGATCCCAAACATCAGCAGCCCAATTGCAAAGACTTGCAGGGTAAGCAGGCTTTTGTGAACAACCACCCGATCTAAAATGATCTGAGTGAATAGCGGTGTCACCAGGCCAAAAACTTGGAGCAAGACAGAAGCCAAAAGAATTGGCCACAGCATGGAGCGATAGGGCCAAAAGGCTCCTAAAATTCTGCTGAGAGAGGGTTTTGAATTGGGAACTCCGGCCAGTAGCTCGGTAGGGCTGAGCAGCAGGGCATAGCCCGTCCAGCTTGCCTGGAAGTCAGCCAGACTCAGCGATCGCCGCCCCAGAGCCGGGTCAGACAGCATCACTTTGTTGCCTTTGACTCGATAGACAACGACATAATGATCTCCTTGCCAGTGAGCAATCCAGGGAGTGGTTTGCTCAGCCAACCGATTAAAGCTGGAATGCACTGGCCGAGACTGAAACCCCAGTCGTTCTGCTGCATTGGCCAGACCTTTGAGCGAAGCCCCCGATCGCCCCACCCCTGCCAGGTTTCGCAATATGTTCAAATTCAGCCGTTTGCCCCAATATTGAGCAATCATGGCCAGACAGGCAGCCCCACAGTCTGAACTGCTCTGTTGGGGAACAAAGGGATAATTGGGCCGAAACCAAGGGCGTTGATAGCGAGAGTGGCCAGGTTTGGCAAAGTCGATGAGCCGGGTTTCTTGAATAAGGGGCAGATCTGGCTGAGATGGGTTATGAGAAGTGGAATGGGTCGACTGCTCCGGTGTATATTGAATCAGACTGGGCTTGGCAACCCTGCGAGTCAACCGCCGCTTCAGGCCGGGGGTGGGCACGGCCCCACTGTCTGCCGCGCTACCCTGCCCATGGAATGGCTGGTCTTTGGCCTCTGACAAGAGCGACTGTAGCGTCTCCCAATGTTCGCATCCTAGGGTATAAACCCACAAATCTGTAGCAGCGACCCAATCTGCTGGAACCTGGTCTGGATACCCCCAACTATCTCCAATTTTGGGGAGTGTGTGGGAAGAATCCTGACTCTCAATCTGGCCATATTTCAGCCAATGGTGACCGCTTGGGGTTGGGGTTGCCTGAGCCAGGGTAGCCCCAGCAGGAATCATCGTTTCTGCCAAATAGGGCAACAGTGGTTTAAGGGCATGACTAGCCTGCGATCGCAAAGCTGTTTTTGCCTTAAAAAAGATCAGTTGTTGTCGAGCCAATGCTTCTGTTTGCCAATGTGTCTGTAGTTGAGGCACCTGCTCTAACCAGTATTCCAGTTGGGCGATCGGTAGGGTCGCCACAAGACCAGGACTGGATCCTACTGCTCGATAGGATAGGGGTTGCTGACAAAACCACTCATCTGCCCCCCAACCCTCGCCGGCTTCCAGCAAAGCCACAGGTATTTCTTGCTGGCGCAACAGGTCAAGACTGATAAGCCTGACATGCCCCAAGACAAGCAGATGCAGCCGACTGTGATCTGGGTGATCTGTCCCTGGTTCCTCTCCAGAGTTGAGTTGATCTCCCAATTGAAACTCACGGATCTCCCAACTCTGGCTAAAGTTGGCCATCCAATCATTATTTGTCGGAAATAGATGCCAGAGCATCTCATTCAGAAGTTGATGAGCCTCATCAACCGCCCTTGAAGGGCCCCTATCCTTAAATTCCATCCATTTCATCGGTTCTACCCAGAATTTTCAGGGGGAGGATGTTATCTATTACAATCCTTGTTCTGGTAAACCGGGAATCTTTGAAGATTGATCGCCCTGCTGCAATTACAGCAGTTTTCAGCCAAAGCGAGGGGCGTATTGATGCCGGGTAGCAATTGCCAATCCCAGTACCAGGAAAGTCAGCACTCCTGCCAAATAAAGGGGATAGGTATAGGATTGTGGATTAGCAGTATTCATCAGAGTTCCGGCAATCACTGGCCCAAAGGCATTGGAGACCCCTAGATAGGAAGAATTTAACCCCATGACCATGCCCTGCTGCTCAGGTCTGGTGTTGAGGGAGATCAACGTATTCAGCATGGGCTGCACCAGGGAGTTAAGCAATGACAAGACAATGCTGATGGCTACAAAATAAATGATGTTATGCCAGATTGGTATCAAGGTAAACGAAAGGCTGCGCATCAATAGGGCCAAAAACAGGATGCGAACGATCGGCAGACGACGGGTTAAAAAGGTAATGCCCCAGGTTTGCATAACCACTCCCATGGTGCCAAAAATCAAAAACATCAAGGCTAACCCCTGACTAGTTTGCCCTAGCACATGGATGAAGTAGGGCTGAAACCCATAGGTAAAGATCGTAAAAGTGGTGCCAACTAAAAAATTGATGATTAAAAGAATGCCCACTCCGGGCAGAGTTAGCCCTTTGACTAAGTTGCCCAAGCCCAAATCGAAAATATGCTTAGGTTTTGGGCCCCGAACCGGTAGAGTCTCTGGCAACCCAAAAATCGTAATCACCAGCGCCAGTAGCGCGATCGCTGCCGACACCAAAAAAGAAGCCCCCAAGGAGATTTGCTGGGCCAGTAGGCTGATGGCAGGCCCCAAAATGAACCCCAACCCAAAGGCAGCGCCAAAGATACCAAACCCTTTGGCTCGGGTTTCTGGTGTTGTTACATCGGTAATGACCGCCTGCGCCACCGCATTATTACCGCCGGTAATGCCATCTAAAAAACGAGCCAGGAACAGAATCGGCGCGATCGTTGCTGTACCCGCCAGGAGATTGGCACCTACCGTACCGACCAGACTCAAGATCAGCATGGGTTTGCGCCCTACCCGATCGGCCAGCTTTCCGATCACCGGCGTGGCAAAAAATTGAGCCACTGAGTAAGTCGAAAATAACAGACTGGTTTGAAAATCCGAAAGTCCAAACTGTCTGCCATAAAGATAAATGATGGGAATCAGAACAGTGGTGCTGAGAGCATTAATAAAAGCGACCAGGGCCGCAATCCAGAACGTTCGAGTCATGGGTGATTAACGGAACGGGAAAGTACCGACTCACTGCGCCATAAACGCCCAGGAACAGTGTAAAAGCTAGCGATCAGGGCAATCATCAACCACCAGAGGGTATTCACATCTGGTCGGTATAGCACCGTGTCAAACAGACCGTGCCCCAACAACCCGGAGATGGCGGCGATCGCCCCAATCAGCCAGTAGCCCTGATCATTTAAAGTCTGCCGCAGTCTTTGCAATTGGGTAATTCCCTGATGAAAGATGACCAGCAGCAACCAGAGAAAACAAGTAAGCCCGATGAGGCCAGTTTCCACGGCCACCTCTAAAATGATGGAATAGGCACTCAGGGCCGAAAACCGGGGGCGTTGGTAGAGCGGATAGATTTTATTAAAGGCCGTATTTCCAGGGCCAATCCCTAACAGGGGGCGGTCCTTAATCATGTCAATCACCGCCGACCACACATTGATCCGGTAATTGTTGCTGCTATCTCCCCGGCCTGCAAAAATACTAAAGGTTCGCTCTCGCAGCGGTTCTACCACAACGGTTGCCAAAACAATGACAGCGATCGCGGTACCCAACACAATTGGTAAAGCCCAGGTGCGCCAGAAGTCTGGCAGATAAATGCTCCACCAGTAGGTTAACAACAAGGTTAGCACCAGCAGACTGACTACCAGCCCGATCCAGCCACCCCGGCTAAAGGTGAGTACCAGACAGGCACCATTCACTACCGTCATTACCCCTGCCAGGGCCCTGGTCATCCAGGTGGGCCACTTAAAAATGGCCATAATACTCAGTACTACCGCTGGAATCAGATAGGCGGCCAGCAAGTTTGGGTTGCCTAAAAAGCTATAGACACGGGTAGTTTTGGATAGGGGAGACATAGGGTCTACCCAGGTTGCTAAAGCCGCTGTACCAGAAAACCACTGTTGCAGCCCATAGACACTGACAATTAAAGCCACCAACAGATAGAGCGTAATCAACAAGGAGCGGACTTTCGGCGATCGCAGCAGGCGGGCCATGAGTGCAAAGAAAATTAAATAGAGAGTGAGTTTGTTCCACCCAGTAAAAGCTGCTTGTTTGACAGGCGACAGGGCTGTAGCCGCCGTCGCAATCCCCCAATAAGCCAGTACCAGCAGGTGGATGGGGGTCATCAGAGGTGCTTTGAATTGGTTGCCATCACGGTCAATTACCCGCTGAGACAGTTCTGGATCATCGGAGAGGGTCAGTAACACCCAGTAGGCTGCACAGGCCCCCAAAAGCACCCCAAGCAATGCGTTGGAGACAAAAGGGGCCAGCCCAAACACGAGGCCGACCAGCCCCACCCCAATCCAATCGGCCCATTTCATCAAAAAGCTACCCCGGCGCCACTCTTGCAAAGGCCCTACCAATTGATGCAGATAGCTCGCATCTTGCCAACGGGGCAATGGCAGGGCAGATAGCGTCAGGGTTTGCCAGAAGGAACTCATAGGACGATCGCGTGTGATTAGACCTCTGGCTCATTGTAGGGGAACTGCGACCCATTAGGGCGGTGCTCTCTTGCTAGAACTGCTGAAAAAAGATGGGTTCCTGCTATGGCCTGACTGATTTTGGTTGATTCCATAGCGGTTCTCAAAGTCTTGATAGGAATGCACCGCCCGGCGGCACTAACCTTGATTATTTGTCTCGTGGCTCGTTACCAAGCTCCAGCTTGGTAATGCGGCCCCTGGAAGTTCCAGTTTCTCAGGGAGGTTACGAACCAGGTTTAAGCCTGCTAGATATTTATCCGAAATTGGGTATTGTTAAATTACAATAAGCGAGCACAGTTTCTGTGAAGGGAACAGAGAACGGGAACTAGTTATCAAATTCTCATTCATTAACAAAACTAAATAGTCATCCTATTTTTTGTGAGAAAAAACACCGATACTTAAAAATCCCATGGCCCCTCAAAATACCATTTCATCTCCCTTACCCCCCGGTAGCTTTGGCTTGCCCCTATTGGGAGAAACTCTTAATTTCTTCCGAGAAAGAGACTTTATAGAAAAGCGCCGGAAGAAGTACGGAAATATATTTAAGACCCACATTTTTGGCCGTCCTACCGCTATTCTGTTAGGAGCAGAAGCCAATCGCTTTATCCTCACCAACGAACACAAATATTTTGCCGCTACCTGGCCCAAAAGTACCAGAATTCTGTTGGGGGCCAACTCTCTCGCTGTCCGTACGGGCAATTTCCATACCTCCCGCCGTAAGTTAATGTATCAGGCTTTCCAACCAAGGGCCCTGGCAAGTTATCTCCCAGTAATAGAACAAATCACCACTCATTACTTAGAAAAGTGGCAACAAATGGGAACCCTACCTTGGTATTCCGAATTGCGTAACTATACCTTTGATATCGCCTGTAAACTCTTTGTCGGCAAAGATAACGCCTCGGAAACCCATCTGTGTCATTTATTTGAAGATTGGTGCGCTGGACTCTTTAGCCTCCCGATCCCCTTACCCTGGACGCGATTTGGCAAGGCACGGCGCTGTCGTGAAGGATTGTTAAGAGAAATCGAAGGCATTATTCTCCAACGGCAGCAGGAAGAGGATAAAGGGGAAGATGCCTTGGGAATCCTCTTAAACGCCGAAGATGACGACGGAAATCGCCTCTCCCTCGATGAACTTAAAGATCAAATCCTGCTACTCCTCTTCGCCGGACATGAAACCTTAACCTCGGCGTTGGCTTCCTTTTGTCTGCTGATGTCAGAAAATCCGGAGGTACTGGAACGGGTTCGCCAAGAACAGGAAGGTTTTGCAACTTCAGTTGCCCTCACAACAGAACAACTGAAGCAGATGACCTATTTAGAACAAGTCCTCAAAGAAGTGCTGCGGCTGATTCCCCCTGTTGGCGGTGGCTTTCGGGAAGTCATTACCGATTGCCAATTTCAAGGCTACCGCATTCCCCAAGGCTGGAATGTACAGTATCCCATTGGTACCACTCACCAGGACGAAACGCTCTATCCCAACCGACAACAATTTGACCCGCAACGCTTTTCTCCAGAAAACGCCGCTGACAAGCAGCCGCCTTTCGGGTACATCCCCTTTGGTGGGGGCTTGCGGGAGTGCTTGGGCAAGGAGTTTGCTAAGTTAGAAATGAAAATTTTTGCTGCTATGGTAGTGCGACACTGTCAATGGGAATTACTGCCAAACCAAGACTTAACCTTAATTGCCATCCCTACGCCTCACCCCCGAGATGGTTTGCAGGTTAAATTTCACTGGCGCTAACCAGGCGAGAGCCCATTGATGTTACTGAGAATGCTAATGCTAACGATTGTGCAAGGGGTGTTGCTGTTGCTAATTGCCGGGTCGATCGGGTTTTACCTGGCCTGCACCCTGTTTACCTGGCAATTCCTGCGGCAGCAATCTACCCTGCCAGACGCCAGCGTTTTGCCCCAACCGCCCGTTTCTATCCTCATATCGGTGCGGGGTCTGGATGCAGGGGCCTGGGAAAACTGGTCTTCTTTTTGCAACCAGAACTATCCCATCTATGAAGTGTTGTTTGGCGTAACAGACACAAATGATCCCTGTATTCCCTTATTGCAAACCCTGGCCGATACCTATCCTGAGCGGGTGCGATTATTTGTGGGATTAGCCCCCCGTGGCATTAACTTAAAAGACAGCAATCTCAGCTATTTATTAGAGCAGGCCCGCTACGATCTGCTGATTTTTACGGATAGTGATATTCGGGTACATCAAGATTATATTCGGGTGGTGACTGGGCCACTTGTGGCTGATTCCCACACTGGCATGGTGACCTGCGCCTATGTTGGCCATCGGCCTCAGTCATTGGGGGCAGCGCTGGCGTCCTTGGGTCGCTGTGTAGATTTTATCCCCAGCCTCTTGATTGCCCGGGCGATGGATAGAGGGCTACGCTGCGCCATCGGTACGACGATCGCCACCCGCAGAGATGTTTTGGATCGATGCGGCGGGCTGGCCCTCAATCGGATTGGGTCAGACTACAACCTGGGCAAGCGGGCAGCGGCGGCGGGCTATCGGGTGGAGCTATCACCCTACATATTGGAATCGGATACAGGCCAAGAAGGGGTGGGCGAAGTCTTTCAGCGAGAACTGCGCTGGGCCAGAACCATTCGGTTTAATCGGGGGCCGCAGTACTACACCATGATTTTTTGCTATGGCACCGTCTGTTGCTTTCTGTTACTGCTTTTGAGCGGGTTTGCCCCCTGGGCGCTGGGGCTGGCCCTGGTGACTGTGACCCTGCGGTTGGTACAGGTGTGGATTGCGCTGGCTGCTATGGATTGTTGGGGGCTACTGCCCTGGCTCTGGGCTTTGCCCCTGCGGGATGGTTTAAGTCTCCTGGTTTGGGTTGCCGGTGCCTTTGGCCAACGGGTTTATTGGCGGGGGCGGCAGTTACGGGTTGAGGGGGATGGTCTAATTTCAGAGTGGCAATAGGGGTAAATGGTCGTTTGCCCTGCCTAAACAGAGGGAACTGAAAAGCGAAAGGTGCTACCGACGTCCAATTCACTCTCTACTTCGATTGTGCCGCCCTGGAGCTCAACCAGACGCCGAGAAATAGCCAACCCAATGCCCGTGCCACCGGAATGGCGATCGCGGGAACGATCCGATCGCCAAAATCGCTCAAAAACATGGGGCAAGTCCTGGGCTGCAATGCCCTGGCCAGTATCTTGTACCGCAATCCAAACCCGATCGGGGGCCACCGTTGCCTTGACATGGATCACTCCCTGCTGGGTATAGCGCAGAGCATTGCCGATCAAATTAACCAGAACCTGTTCAATGCGTTCCGGGTCTACCAGAACCAGTGGTAAATCCGGTGGGTAGGTCAGTTTGAGCACCGGGCCGTCTTCCAAGATCTGGTCAGAAAACCGCTGCAACAGGGAATCAAGCAGGGGACGCAGGTCAAAGGGTTGAGTGTGAATGGGTAAATAGCCTGCTTCCGCCTGAGACAGTTCTTGTAAATCGTTGACCAGGTAACGGAGTCGGGCCGTTTCTCGCACCAGGCGTTGGTAAATGTCGGGATCGGGGGCGATCGTTCCGTCTGCTAGTCCTTCCAGATAGCCTTCTACGATCGTGAGGGGGGTACGCAGTTCGTGAGTTAAGTCGGTTACCAGTTCCCGTCGCCGTTGCTCAACGCCTTGCAGGTTGGCGGCCATGTGGTTAAAGCTGTTAGCCAGATGGGCCAGTTCGGGGATATCACTACTGGGCACACGCTCGTCCAACCGTCCTGCCGCCATCTGCTGAGTGACCTGTTCTATTTGTGCTAACGGCCGCATAATTCGCTTTGAGACCCAGTAGCTCAGGCCGCCGGCGGTAGCGCCTCCTGCGGCGATCGCCCCAAGCGCCCCTTCTTTCAATGCCCGTTCAAAGCCATAGAGCAGTTGAGGTCGAACGAAATAGAGATTGAAGCCACGACCTTCTAGCTGTTCCAGGTGCAGCACAAATAACCGGGGTGAGTAGAGTTTACCCACGATTGCGAAGCTGCTCAAGCCGACGATCATGACTGCCAGGTGGGAGAGAAATAATCGTGTCCCCAGATCCATTCTTTTCATGGTCATGCTACCGCTGCATCGTCAAATTTGTAGCCTACCCCGATGACAGTCTTCACAAAAGTAGGGTTGGAGGGGTCTGGCTCAACTTTCTTGCGCAGGCGGGCGATGTGGGTATCCACCACCCGCTCATCGCCAAAAAAATTGTCACCCCATAACCTATCAATCAGTTGAGTCCGATTCCAGACCCGACCGGGATAACTCATGAAGGTGGCCAGCAGTTCAAATTCTAGGGCTGTTAAATCTAAAGGTTCTAACTTCCCGCTTTTAACCCGTTGGGCGATGCGCTGATCCAGATCTAGGGCAAAATGTTCAGTGCGGTACATCTGGTTTTGTCCAGTTTGCCGCACTGAGCGGCGCAACAAAGCCCGCACCCGTGCCACCAACTCCTTCGGGCTAAAGGGTTTGACCAGGTAATCATCTGCCCCTGTGGAGAGGCCGATAATGCGGTCAATTTCTTCTCCCTTTGCAGTCAACATCAGGATGTAGGGATCCTTTGGTCCAGGCTTTTGGCGAATTCTGACACAGACCTCCAGCCCATCTAAGCCCGGAATCATCAGATCCAGAATGATCAGGTCTGGTTTCTGTTCTTGAAACACCTGAAGCGCTGTCAACCCATCTCGACAGACCTGGCAAGCAAAGCCTTCTTTTTCCAGGTAGAGTTGAATGAGCTGAGCAATTTCAGCTTCGTCTTCTACGATCAAAATATCCATAACAGAGGAGAGGAAACGGCGGTTGACTGACAGACAGAAACAGTGTTAGCTCAACTCAGGCAGCGGTATGCTATCTGCTTCACCTTCTATCAACGGTAATGTAACCCGGAAGCTGCTGCCAACCCCAACCTGGGTTTTAATGTGGATCTGGCCATGGTGAGCATCTACGCAATGCTTGACGATCGCAAGACCCAGACCAGTACCGGGAACCGTGCCCACATTTTTAGCTCGATAAAATGCCTCAAACAGTCGCGGTAAATCAGCTTCTGGAATGCCAATACCCTGATCATTGACCTGTAGGATAATCTGATCCTGGTCGTAGGTCAACTCAAACTGAATGGTGCCGCCCGCAGGGGAATACTTAACCGCATTGGATAACAGATTAATTAAGATCTGCCGCAGTAACTTTTCATCGGCCATTACCAGGGGCCGGTCATTGTAGTGCTTGAGCTCAATGAAATGCTCCCTGGCGATGCTAGATTGCAGTTGGGCCACTAAATCAATGCAGAATCGCGTTAAATCAAGGGGGAGTGGAGCGTACTCCAGCCGTTCCGCTTCGATTCTGCCTAACACCAGCATGTCTTCTAACAATTCTGTCATATCCTGCACGGTGTCTTGAATTAAGTGCAATTGTTCGATTCGTTCTGCTTGAGTCCAGGTATGACCGTAGTATTCCAGCAGTTCTGAAGCGGATAGAATCGTACTGAGCGGAGTGCGAAACTCATGGGACACCATCGAAACAAAGCGGGATCTCATTTCACTGAAAGCGCGCTCTTTTTCAACCGTGCGCACCAACTCCATTTCTAATTGTTTGCGATCGGTGATATCCTCCACCAATCCGGTAATCCGGTTGAGTTGACCAGCTTGATCTTTCACCCAAAAGGCACGGTCGCGAATCCAGTGCGTCTCGCCATTGGGTTTGAGAATCCGGTATTCCAGGTCATATTCAGTCGCGGGATCTGAGTTGACCGCGGCTAAGACCCGGTCTTGATCGTCTGGATGGAGGTGAACTAACCAGGCATCGGCATCCTGGTATAAAGCACTGGGGGTACAGCCCCAGATTTGTTCGCATGCAGAGCTAACGTACAGCACCTGGTTGGGATGGGTCTCTCGAATCCAGAAGACTTCCTGAATACTCTCTGTCAACTGATTAAAGCGTTCTTCACTCTCCCGCAGAGCCATCCATAACTGAACCTGGGCCAGGGCAATACTCATCTGATCTGCCAGTTGGCGCAGCAAATCCAATTCTGCTGCTGTCCAATTACGGGGGTGTTGACAGTGATGCAGGATCATCAACCCCCACAAGGTCTGGCCTTGAAGCAGGGGAACGACTACCTTGGCTTTGATATTCCATCGATGTAAAAATGCTGCATGGCAGAGAGGGAGAGACTCTTGGTCAACATCTGAGATGACGCGAATGGTTCCCTGTTGATACACTTGATACAGTTCTGGGGGAAACACTTCCTGGCAAAACACCTGACCAACCAGGGCATTTATTTCTGGATGTCGGGACTCCATCACAACTTGCCCAGCCCCATCGGCCCTTAGGTGATAAATCAAAACCCGATCGACGCTGAGTAGCTGCTGCACGGTATCGACTGCGGTTTGTAAGATTGGATCTAGTTGTAGTGCCTGTCGAATTTTCAGCGTTGTTTCTGCTAACAGTTGCGATCGCAGGGTCTGCTGCTGGAGTTCTGCTTCTGCCTGTTTCCGTCGAGTGACATCTAAAACCAGCGAGAGAATGGAGTCTACCCCACCCCCTTCATTGATCATGACGGAGTTATACCACTCGCAATCCCGAACTTGACCATCCTTTGTGTAATTGCGATAAGAGATGCTATTGCGTTGAGCCTTTCCACGAAATAACTCCCCCATGGTCTGTAAGACGGTTAACCGATCATCACGATAAATGAAGTGCCAGTTGCGACCAGGCCGGCATCCCAAGACTTCTTGAGCCTGCCAGCCAAACAAAACTTCGGCGCCCCTTGACCAACGGGTAACCCGCAGTTGTCGGTTCCACTCAATCACGGCCAATGGCACATTTTCAAGATGAAAATCTAGCCGTTGCAATAACTCTGGTGGCTGTCGGGAAGAAATATCTTGATGCGATTGGCCCTCTAGCCGGTTTGCACTCATAGACATTACAGGTCTCTTTGGCGGTTATGCGACCCCGCAGAGTCAGACCCCAGTCGCCTGATTTTACAGACAGATAGGGCTGTCGGGGGAGCGTGTGGATTAGCTTTTCAGCTAATGACTCAATTTCAGGTATACGGGGGGTAAGCCCCCTCATATCAGTCTGACTTCAACCGCTGAATGCAAATGGATTGTAACAGCTCAACTTGATTTCGGCCATTGACATTACTTAACAATCGGCATTGCTGATTTCAGGAATCAAAAGAATGCAGGATCCTTGAGAGGATGTTTTAAAGGGGGCATCTGCTTAAAACGACACAGATTAGAAGATACAAAAAAGAGTTACCTTCCTTTTTTGTCGTGCCTTGCGGTGGTGCCCCTGGCATCATCAACTAACTATTAGATGGTTGCTCACTGTCCAACCCTGTCGTTTGCCGTTCTCGCTCTAGGTGATTGAGCAGGGTCAAAATCCGATCGCCCCGCTCTAGAGACTTATCTTCTATAAACATCACTTCTGGAGTTCGCCGTAATCGCACCCGCTGCCCTAATTCGCTACGCACATAGCCAGTCGCCGATTTCAGCCCCGCCATTGTTTCGACTTTAGCCTCGTCATTGCCGTAGATGCTGACAAAAATTTTGGCGTGTTGCAGGTCGCCGGAAACATCCACATCCGTAACGCTAACCATGCCAGCCCCTACCCGGTCATCCTTAATCCCAGAGAGCAACATCTGACTAACTTCCCGCTTAATCAACTCAGCAACCCGTTCAACTCGACGACTAGTTGCCATAGGTCTTCTCCTCTCTGGTTAAAACCATGAAACATCTTAATGAATTAGCTCATTCCCAGACCCAGCATTGCCCGCAAGGTAAATCCAATACAGGCTAACCCAGCACCGATCACTCCAATCAGGGCGATCGCAGTGATTGGATTTTTAAGTAAAGCAATCAGGGGATTAGCCGCATTAAAAAATACCCCCAGAACGGCACCTATGATAAAAGCAGGATACTTGGAGATTGTAGCCCAAAAACTTTCCATAATCAAAAACAGGTATGCGGTCAAACAACAAGAATAGGGATTATTCCTTATTTTAGCTAAGTCGGCGGGAAGCCCCGCACCGAAAACGTGAATTGTGTTTACTCAAGAGCGATTCGGTGACGGGATGAAAGCCGCGCTTGTTGAGTGTGGCTTGATGCCAACGAAACAAGCAAAATGATACAATGGATCTATTGGTGAAGCCGCCAACCGGAATGCC
>JBJTUO010000054.1:0-6730 GCA_046080785.1 Leptolyngbyaceae cyanobacterium
GCAAGCCAATTACGATATCCGTCAGATTCAACAAATGCTAGGTCACAGTGATGTCCGCACCACAATGGTCTACACCCACACGCTCAAGTCCGACTTCAAGCCCTTAAAGAGCCCTCTAGATCTGGATAAGTAATCTAACGACCCCAATCACCCGCCGCAGACAACCTCAAACGCCCAACCGATAGCCTCTAGGCGGTCGGTGTGCATTGGGCTTGTTATACGCCGTTTTCACTTACACAGTCAATCTAGTGATGCCTTTAGTTTAGCGGATGGCGATCGCGCTGAACGACATCGTGCCTTTCGTGATGCCAGGGCGATCGCCCCGGCATAATTGACTCAAAGCCCTAATCAATCCATAGACGCGGCAGCCATTGCTCTGCTGCGACGGTTGGAAATCCCAATCGAACCGCACTTTTCGGAGAGTCTGCGACGAGCAATCCCTGATCCAGCAGGCGTTTCAATACCGATCGTGCCTGTCTTTCTTGATAGCCCGTAATCGCTGTGGCCTGCCCTCGTGCCACCTCTCCTTCCAAAAAAGCGGCCTTTAGCAACGCAAAGCTACCCGGTAGCAGAGATTTCTGCTGAACCGCGATCGCGGTATTCGCCTCAATCCGAGCTAACAGTTGCGTCGGTTCCAAAAGTTTCATCATGAAATCAATCTGGTCGATGCAAGTCTCCAAAAAAAACTCACAAAAGCTGACTAAGGCTGCCATGCTTAGGTTGCCTCGCCCATCGTAGTCATTGCGTCGTTGTTGATCGGCTTGAGCTAAACGCGCTCGATACTCCTGCATTTGTCGCGCCAACCCCCGCGAAACCGACCACAGGCCATTCCCAACCCCAACCCGCTGAAAATAAGCATGGGAAAAAAGCCGCACCACACGACCATTGCCATCTAGAAAGGGGTGAATCCAGACAAATCGATGATGCGATGCTGCTGCGGCAAGAATTTGGTCTACTTTAGAGAGTCGATCGGGTTGATAGACTTGGGCGAAGCGGGCGAGAAAAACGGTTAGCGTCTCTGGGGGCGGCGGGATGTGACGACCAATCTGCACGTTCGTTGTGCGCCATTCTCCAGGCTGAACGGCTACTTGATCGAGTTGCCAAAACACGTCTGGCAATCGTTGATAAAACTCCCGATGGATCTGTTGGATGAATTCCGGACTCACGACATCGAGAACTTGCCAAGCAGGATCAAAATCCAACAGCATTTGAACCTCAATGTGTGCCTTCGCTTCGAGTTGCAAATTGCGTTGCTCTGGATCGCTAGAGAAATCTTGTAACAAGGCACGCTCGATATCGATGGGACGGGTGCGATGTCCTTCAATCAGATTGCTGTAATAGCAGTTCATCGATCGCACCAATGCGCCGAGCGATCGGACAACGATCGGATGGAGTCCCTGAGTCAGTTGACCCGCTTTTCCAGCAAGGAGTACCGCTAAGTCTTCTAAGTGTCTCGTTCTTTGCGGATAGACAGGTTCAAGCAGGGTTGGGTCGTACTGTCCATAGGGAATCGCCGGATCTACCATGTCTTTGCCGATCGGGAATACGCTGAAACATTCTCCTATTGTAGGAGATAGACTTTCAGCCAGCAAATTTTGCCGATTTTTTTGCCGATTTCATCCACTCTTGCACAGAGATAACTGAAGGGCGATCGCTGGGGTTTGAGAAACCGGGGTTCTGTCAGGAATTGGCGCGATCGCCCACCATCGTTGCAAGAATCCCGGTTTCTGGTGGGAAGCCCCCGACCCGGAGATCGAGGAGGTTGTCAAAAAGTTTGTCCTGGCAAATGCCCTCAACCCGGAGATCGCGGCGGCTCAGTTTGAGCAGGATTGCTCTGGCGGATCAAAAAAATTAGCTCTATCTAATAAATAATGCTGCGGTACCAGGTATCGGATGGCTGAAACAATGATTCCACCGTAGAGAGAGAACCAGAAATAAATCTTTATGAAAGGCTGAGACACTTATCAGTTACAGTCTACAAGTTTCTGCCCGAGAGAAGAGATCCCCCATCTTGAGATAATACCCTCCTCCCTCAATATATAACTCCAAACCCTGCCCATCCACACAATCGCTAACGGTAGGCAACTCTCCTGTGGGGGATTTTCCCGGGTCAAACTTTAGCTCGGAATATAGCACGGAGGTGATTTCATCATGGTTTCCCCATCGTACTTTAACGCAAACTTTCCACCCTACTTTAACGCAAAAACTATCCCAGTATTTGCCGATTGAAGTTGGGCTGCCGCATTCTTGCCAGATTTTCTTCTGGACGCTAAACCCAAAGCGCCCTTTGCTATATTTCACCCAAAGGTGATCAATCGTTTGCAAATCGGTACAGGGAAAAGTTTGTAATGCTTCTGCCCGAATCCAAGATTCGTCATTGCGTCCCACAGCCTCCTGCATTCGCAGGTAAGTTTCGCGGTCAGCCTCCTTCCACTGGTTTGTTTGCAGCAGGTCGCGCAGTTTGGTGTAGTCGACGCCTTTCTCAGAAGCAAGTTCTTGTTGTTGCTGTTCTAATTCTTCATGTTTGAGCCTTTCCGTCTCTGCTTGCTGTCGCTTCAATTCCTCGGCTTCCCGCCGTTGTCTCTCCTGCTCCTCCGTTTGTCTCTGCTTTGCCGCCGCCTCTTGTTTGAGCTGTTCTTGCCGTTGTTGCTCTAACTCTTGCTGCTTTTGCCGTTCCGCTGCCTCTGCTTCTTTTCTTCGTTGCTCTTCTACGAGGCGCTGTTCATCGGCTTCGGTCTTTTGATGAATCGTATGATTAATCCGCTCGATCGCCTTCCTTGCCTTTGCCCGATCGCCCGGAGTAGATCGATCAGCCTCAATCACCTGCCACCACAACGCTTTTGCCTTCTCATAATCCTGCTCCTCCAACTCAGCATCCCTTGCCTCCACGGCAAGCTGCTGAATATCGGCAGGATTAGCACAACTGAGCAATAAAGGTCGGTCATACTTCCACCCAGGCTCAGGGATCACCCTTGGCGTTTGAATTGGTTTCCCATGTTGACGATTGAGAGCCGATACCCGTTGGGTCAGATAGTGCTCTAAAGCCCTTGGAGTAGTACTTTGCTGCAATCCCTCCAACAGGGCATAGGTGAAGGCACCCTGCTCAAGATCCTTAATTTCATAAGACCGCTCACCCCGACTACAGGAAAACAGCGTGACGATTCCCTGCGCTTTGGCGATCTGCTGAGTCTGCTCTCCCATCACCTCACCAATGTCACGGCTGCCCTCATCTGTGCCTCGGGTGCGATTACGACACATATCCATCACCAGCACGACATGCTCAGCCCCACAGTCCCTCAAGCAGTCGGTAACAAAGCTAATCGGAATCGCCGTCGGCTCCAGGTCTCTGGGATTACCATCACAGGGCAGCAGAAAATCCTGGTGATCATGCACAATCCCATGCCCCGCATAGAAGAACCAGAAGTTATGGGCACCCTTAGCCCTTTGCATCTCGTTTTTCAGCAGATGCCTGAGCGCATTCCGACTGGGACGCTGCTGGGGGGATGCTCCTGACGCACGATCGCAGCACAGCAGCACGTTCTCCTGGGGGAACTTTGCCTGCTCGTACAGGAATTGCCGCACCTTCACCGCATCGTTAACGGCATACTTCAGGTGGTCATCGGCGGGCAGGAATTCATATTCATTGATGCCAATGACGATCGCCCAATCATTACCTGCCATCTACTTCTCACCCGGTCGAGTAAATTTCAGCTTAATGGCACCCTTGCCAGAAGCTTCTCCTCCAGCAACCAGTTTCACCTCTCCCTTTGCCCCAATCTCGACCGATAGCTCAATCTCGGAGAGTTGCACGCTGGGGGGAGTGCCGGTCGGCAAGGTTGATTGCGATCGCATCTGCTCGTCTGCCTGCTGAAACAGTCGCCCCACCATCCCCAAAAAACCGGCCATCTGGCGTTCCAAAACCGTTGGGTCTAACCTGACCTCGACCATAGCAGCCGCTCTCTTCTGCACCCTCTCACCCCATCCCCGCTCTCCTTCCACAGGGGTAACCTCATCAGGGCTAACCAGCAGGATAATCTCATTCGGGGATGTCGGTGAGTCAGGCATAGAGATGTCCTTAATTTATACAGACCTTACCACCATAACCTCGATAGGTAGTTTCAAAGAGTATCAGGTATGTGATCGGGCTTGAAAAACATTCGCTGGGAGAGGCGTATAGTTAACCTAAGCGAAGGGGTCGCCCCCTCCGCTCGGCTCCAAAACCGTGCTTGCGCCTTTCAACGCACACGGCTCCTGAGATACCGACTCTTTGTCATAGACATCAGTTCGGAGTGAACAGGTCAAACAAGTTTGATAAGTGTTCATCGCTTCCTGACTTGCGACCTCCCTGCTGGCGGCTTGCAGGGTTTCCCCTTTATCCCACCGTAGAGACGAATCCCCCGGCATTAGGCTTATAAACCGCTACTGAGCGCGTTCACAGAGTGTCTCCGAAGGAGAATCGCTTGTCGGTATCCCGCCCTACGTCAGCATATCCTCTGGCTTTCCCAGAGGCATTGGCTTCTTAGAGCATCCTTCCCTTCTGTTGCATCCGGTTGGCACCTACTCAATTGAATGAGAGCAAACAGAGGGTTACTTCGTTCCTGATCACCGTTGGTTGAATCGTTAGGATGCTGCTTAATGCCGGGTTTAGTGGGAATGCATACGGGTCGTGAACGTAAACGCCCGCCCCAATATCCTTTGCCTTTTGGCTCCAGCCTATCAGCCTGATTTGGCTGGGTTCAACTCACGACACTTCAGATACAGCTTCGCTTTCGCTATCCATAGACTCATGCTCGACGGGATGACCGGATTAGGCTTCCAGCGACCGCCTTTTCACCTCGCTTTACGGATTGATGACCAGTCGCTACCGTAGAGGTGATGCTGTTACCCTAGCATCTGGGGAGAGGGACTTTCACCCTCACGATGATCAAGTTGTCGAGGTTCTAACCTCGCCATCCGTCCCTGAGTATCGCTACTCATTTAGGATGAACGAATCGCACACGGTGAAGTTGTGCGGCGGCAAATAACCTTGAACTCTCACCGATAACCTCTGTTCCGTCCGCACCAACGCAGTGTTAGGTGTCATCTTCACCTAGGAACTCCTTAGTTTGCTTTGGATACTTCCGAGCAAGCCACTTTAAAAGCTCAATTTGATCACTGCCTTTAGCTCGTCTAACCTGTGCTAAAAGTTTCAGGTTTGATGGTCTTTCCAAAGTTAAATTTGAAGCGCCTTCATTACACACAGAGCAAATTGCACGGAGATTGGATGGGTCGTCAGTCCCTCCTTGGGACTTGTCCACTATATGTCCGATGTGTAACCGAGTTTTTCTTGTGAGATCGTAGGGATGTGGTTCTCCAGCTACAGCCCCACACATCTGGCACGTAAATCCATTTCTATCGAGAACATAGGCACGAGTCTCCTTGGAGATTGCTCTTTCAAAAGCAGGTATTGGTTTAGGATCCTCAAGGATATACTGTCCAGGTCTGAGATCGCCCCTGTCGTTATGGGTCTGAATTTGATACCCTTCCTCAGATCGTAGTTCTCTCACTCGTCTTGCCCATTCTGTAATGCCTCCGGCTACCTCTCTAAGTTCATCAGAATCCATAACTCTTCCGATGTTGTTAAGGAAGTGTTCTCTAAGTTTTGCCCTTGCACCTTTCTTTGCTGGCATAAGTCATTTTTCAACTAGCAATTGCAAATGTCTTTTTGGTGGTCAAACAATTAAAGACTTCTTGTGCAACAGCCTGGGCTACAGGCGGTGGAAAAGCATTCCCTACTTGGCGATATGCTGGAGTCTTTTTACCAGTGAAATGCCAATCATCGGGAAAACCCTGAATTTTGGCAACCATTTCAACCGTCAATTTGGGCATCCCTACAAAATCTTTGCTAGGCGGTTCGTTGGCTATTCCCATGCCATCCACGCCTAAACTTGCCCAAGCCCGCTTAGCACGAGTAGGACCTAAATCAGGCCCACCGTGCTTCTTGGAGCCTCCGACGATGGTAGGAGCAATATCATCAGCCTGCTGTTTCCACCTATCAACGCCTTTCCATCCTCTTGATGCCATTTGCTCGTATAAAAGCTCCCCGACTGTTGGTGGATTTTGGCTATAAGATTTTGGCCATGAGAAACTTCCCGCTAAATCCTGTCGTATAGCTACTATCACAACACGAGGTCTTAGTTGTGACACACCAAAATCAGAGGCATTCAGCAACCTCCAATCAGTTATGTATCCCAACTTCTCAAGCTGCCGCTTTAAGTTACCTCGATAGTCTTCAAAAACAGCATCCAAAAATCCTCGAACATTTTCCAGCATGACAGCACGAGGTCTGCATTCATCCACTAACCGGAGTGCTTCGGGAAAAAGATCTCGATCATCCTCTTTGCCTAACTGCTTACCTGCTTTTGAAAATGGTGGACAAGGTACGCCGCCTGCTAGCAAATCAATATCTACAAAAGATTTACCCTGAAAACCTCTCAGATCACCTTCTATAACATTCCATTGAGGTCGATTGAACCTGAGAGTATTACAACAAGCGCTGTCAATCTCAACTAGTGCTTGAGGCTCAAACCCGCTCTGCTCTAGACCTAAAGCTTGACCACCAGCACCAGCACAGATTTCTAAGCATGTCACTTGAGCCATTGAAGTTATCTCAACTACTCCACAGGTTGTAGTACAAGTTTACAGGAAGAGGGCTTGGACAGGTGGGTAGTAAGCTACGGACACCTAACGA
>JBJTUO010000055.1:0-7476 GCA_046080785.1 Leptolyngbyaceae cyanobacterium
GCATTCCGGTTGGCGGCTTCACCAATAAATTTATTGTATCATTTTGCTTGTTTCGTTGGCATCAAGCCACACTCAACAAGCGCGGCTTTCATCCCGTCACCGAATCGCTCTTGAGTAAACACAATTCACGTTTTCGGTGCGGGGCTTCCCGCCGACTTAGCTAAAGAATCAGTTGCTCCAACCCATGGGCATCAGGGATGCAGAGAATCTCGCGATCGCGGGTAATCAGGCCTTTCTTTTCCAGCCGATTCAGTACCCGTGTCACCGTTTCACGGGCCAACCCACTCAGGCTACTTAACTCTCGATGACTCAGGTTGGGGATCTCAATCCCCCTGTCGCCCTTCTTACCCTGACCATCTGCCAAAAAGAGTAGAATATCTGCCACCCGCGAGGTACTATCTGACTCTCGTAGGCGCAGGCGGCGATTGACCTGACGCAAGCGACGGGCCATGAGCTTGGCCAGCCTAATGCCTGCCTGGGGTTCTGTATTTAATAAATGGACAAAATCTTGAGCTGGCATGTTGCCAATTTGGGTGGGCACCAGGGTAATGACATCGGTGGAGCGGGGCACCTCATCCAGGGGGGCCATCTCACCAAATAACTCCCCCATGCCCAAAACATTGAGGGTTACTTCTTTACCATCCAGATTGTAGGTGCGAATTTTAACCCAGCCCTTCAAGATGAAATAAATCGAACTGCCCCAGTCATTTTCTAACAAAATCACCTGGTTTGCCGGATGACTCCTGACAACAACATGGGATGTGGCTTTGTCAATTACGTCTTCGGGCAACCCCTGAAAAAATGGAGCAGAACGAACCGACATCCCATCACCCTGGTCTCCAAATTTAAATCGTTCTTCCATGGGGCCGCTAATTTAACGATTTTGATTGCTCCACGTTCATCATACGCCACAGGGCTACTAGCGCAAGGCGGGACAAGCAGGAACCCAGTTCCTTTTTATATGCGCCGTTCAGGATAGGGTCGTCGAATGGTAAGCTAACAGATGCACTGAAACAGACTAGGACGCGTGGCAATGACCGGGACGACCCAGGTTCCATACTTGTTGAGAGCAGCACGGGGCGAAGCATTAGACCGCCCACCGGTTTGGATGATGCGGCAGGCGGGCCGTTACATGAAAGTCTATCGAGACCTCCGCGATCGCTATCCTTCTTTTCGGGAACGGTCAGAAAACCCCGACCTGGCCATTGAAATTTCGCTCCAGCCCTTTCGCGCCTTTCAACCCGATGGGGTGATCCTGTTTTCAGATATTTTGACGCCGCTCCCCGGTATTGGCATCCCCTTTGATATTATCGAGAGCCGGGGGCCGGTGATTGATCCCCCCATCCGCAGTCTGGAGCAAATTCAAAAGCTGCACCCAATTGATCCAGAACAGGACTTCCCCTTCATTCGCAAGATTTTACAAGCATTGCGGCAAGAAGTGGGCAATCAAGCGGCGGTGCTGGGCTTTGTCGGTGCCCCCTGGACGCTGGCGGCCTATGCCATTGAGGGCAAAAGCTCAAAAGACTACACCGTGATTAAGCGCATGGCTTTCAGTGAGCCGGCCCTATTGCATCAGTTTTTAGCAAAGCTGGCGGATGCGATCGCCACCTATGCCTGCTATCAGATCGAGTCTGGCGCTCAAGTGGTGCAACTGTTTGACTCCTGGGCCGGTCACCTCAGCCCCCTAGACTATGACAACTTTGCTCTGCCCTATCAACAACGGGTGGTGCAGCAGGTAAAAGCGGTGCATCCCGATACGCCCTTGATTCTCTATATCAATGGCAGTGCTGGGATTTTGGAACGCATGGGTCAGTCTGGCGTCGATATTGTCAGTGTGGACTGGACGGTGGATATGGCCGATGCCCGCCGTCGTCTGGGGAGTCAGATTGCTGTCCAGGGTAATGTAGACCCCTGTGCCCTGTTTGGCTCTAAACCCTTCATCCGCGATCGCATTTTCGATACCATTCGTAAAGCCGGTAATCGCGGCCATATTCTGAATCTGGGGCATGGTATTTTGCCGGGAACCCCTGAAGAAAATGCAGCTTACTTCTTTGAAGTGGGCAAGCAGTCTGATCGTCTTTTAGCGGTGCACGCCTAGAGAATGCGGATTTTCA
Source organism: Leptolyngbyaceae cyanobacterium (assembly GCA_046080785.1). GTDB lineage: Bacteria > Cyanobacteriota > Cyanobacteriia > Leptolyngbyales > Leptolyngbyaceae > JBJTUO01. Next base: position 2,115 of record JBJTUO010000055.1, read on the forward strand.
TGACGGGGGCCAGTGGTTGCATTGGTCATTATGTGACGGAAGCTCTGATTCAACAAACAGAGCATGACTTATTTCTACTGGTCAGAAATCCTGACAAACTCAAACTGGATGTCAATTTTCGTCCTGGGGTGACACTGCTGGCGGGCAATATGCACACCATTGAGCAGTATGCCGACCTGCTCAAAACCATGGATTGTGCCATTCTGATCGCGACCTGCTGGGGAGGGGCAGATGAAATCTATGACGTGAATGTCAATAAGACCCATCAGTTGATCACCCTACTGGATCCCGACCGCTGTCAGCAGGTCATCTACTTCTCCACAGCCAGCATTCTGGATCGGCACAATCAGCCCTTAAAGGCGGCTGGCGAAATTGGCACCGATTACGTGAAATCAAAATATCAGTGCTATTTGGGCTTATCAAAGCTGGCGATCGCAGCCAAGATTACCACCGTCTTCCCCACTTTGATTTTTGGCGGCGATCAGCAAAAGCCCTATTCCCATATCTCCGCTGGGATGGGAGAGGTGGCAAAGTGGGTTAACATTGCCCGCTTTTTTCAAACAGAAGGCAGCTTTCACTTTATCCATGCCAGAGACGTGGCCCAAGTGGTGACCTATCTGGTCGATCATCCGCCGCCGGGGGCGCCCCATAACCTGGTCTTGGGCAACCCCTCGATCACTGTAAATCAAGCCTTGGCAGAGGCCTGTGGCTATCTACACAAACCCATTTACTTTCGGCTACCCCTCACCACCCAAATGGCCAACTTTTTTATCACATTGTTTAACGTGCAAATGGCCCCCTGGGATCGTTACTGCATGGAAGAACGCAATCAAACCTATCAAAATGTTGTGACTCCCAGCACGTTTAAATTGCCAACCTATTGCGCCACGGTTGCCGATTTGTTGAAGTTGAGCGGCGTTATCCCAAATTGAAATGAAACTGAGTAGAATTTACCCCACCGCCTACGGCACCTCCCCTTGGCAAGGGGAGGTTGGGAGGGGTTAGATAATGCTCACCATTAAAGAGAATTGGTATTACCCCCCCGGCCTAGGGTGTGATTGCAATACTTTGTAACGTCGATCGCGTGTGGATCAGGCCCAGAACATTCTAGACTTTTAACCATTGCAACAAAATTGTGTCACTTGACCACCGCCTTTCAATTTTTTTAATTGCCCTATGTTTCCAATCCATCGGCCCCGTCGGCTACGCAGCCATCCCCAACTTCGTCGGATGGTGCGTGAGACTGTTTTAACCACCAATGATCTGATCTATCCCCTGTTTGCAGTCCCCGGTGAGGGCGTGGCCAAGGAAGTGCGATCGATGCCCGGGGTCTACCAATTGTCGATTGACAAAATCGTGGAAGAGGCCAAAGAGGTTTACGACCTGGGCATTCCCGCTATTATCTTGTTTGGCATCCCAGCCGATAAAGACCTAGATGCCACTGGGGCCTGGCACGAGTGCGGCATTGTGCAAAAGGCGGCCACTGCGGTTAAGCAAGCGGTGCCAGACCTGCTTGTGATTGTGGATACCTGCCTGTGTGAATATACCTCCCATGGTCACTGTGGTTATTTGCAGACGGGTGACCTGATGGGCCGGGTATTAAATGACCCCACCTTAGAATTGCTGAAGCAAACCGCCGTTGCTCAAGCCAAGGCTGGCGCTGATGTGATTGCCCCCTCTGGCATGATGGATGGTTTTGTCCAGGCCATTCGCCAAGGCTTAGATGAGGCTGGTTTTCAAGATATTCCCATCCTTTCCTACGCGGCTAAATATGCCTCGGCTTATTATGGGCCATTCCGGGATGCGGCAGAGTCTACCCCTCAATTTGGCGATCGCCGCACTTACCAGATGGATCCTGGCAATGCCCGTGAGGCCCTCAAGGAGATTGGGCTAGATGTGGAAGAAGGGGCGGATATGCTGATGGTGAAGCCCGCTCTGGCCTATATGGATATCATCTGGCGGGTGAAGGAAGCCAGTAACCTGCCTGTCGCGGCTTATAACGTCTCTGGTGAGTATGCCATGGTAAAAGCCGCAGCCCTGAATGGCTGGATTGATGAACAACGGGTTGTGCTAGAAACCTTGACTGGCTTTAAGCGATCGGGGGCAGACCTGATTTTGACCTACCATGCCAAAGATGCGGCCCGCTGGTTACAAGCCTGATGGATAGCTTAACGGGTGCGGTGATTGCGGGCGTCTTTATGATTGGCTTAGCTGGTTTTAAGCTCGATCGGGAGTATCAGCGAGGCGTCATTTTTCGTCTGGGGCGGATACAGGGAGTCAGAGGCCCAGGGCTGTATTGGATTGTGCCTTGGGTAGACCAGAAGGTGCAAATTGATGTGCGGACTCGCACTGTCAATATTGAACCCCAGGAAACTGTAACGGCAGATAGTGTGACAATTCGGGTGAATGCGGTGTTGTATTACCGGATCCTTGACCCCAGCAAGGCGATCAACCGGGTTGAAAACTATCAAATGGCGGTCTATCAGATTGCTCTCACCACCCTGCGTAATGTGGTAGGGCAAAATATTTTGGATGACGTTTTGCAAAATCGAGACAAGATTAACCTGCGCGTCCAAGAGATTGTGGATGAAATCACCGAACCCTGGGGCATTGTGATTGAGCGGGTAGAAATGAAAGATGTGGAAATTCCCGCTGGGATGCAGCGGGCGATGGCAAAGGAGGCAGAGGCGATTCGAGAAAAGCGGGCCCGCTTGATTAAAGCCGCCGCAGAACAGGAAGCCTCTATTAAGCTGGCAGAAGCGTCTAAAAACATCAGCCTTAACCCCTCTGCCCTAGAGCTACGGCGGTTGCAGATGCTAACAGAGATTGGGACAGAGAATAACACCACCACGATCGTCATGCTGCCCTCTGACTTTATGGCCGTGGCCCATCGGTTTGCCCAAGGGCAGACTTTGCCCAATAATTTCTCGAACCCAGGGGCCACCCAACCGTTTAACCCCACGGTTGTTTTTAACCAACCCACTGCAGACGCAGAATGACCTGGGTAGGGGGCAAGGCTTTACCAAAGATCCCCGACTGTTGCTGGTTGACCAGGGGGCTTGGGGCTTACCCCAAAAAGTCGGGGATCTGAGTCCACAGCGGGAGCCAAGGCTTTATCAAAGATCCCCGACTGTTGCTGGTTGACCAGGGGGCTTGGGGCTTACCCCAAAAAGTCGGGGATCTGAGTCCATAGCGGGGGCCAAGGCTTTACCAAAGATCCCCGACTTTTGTTGGTTGACCAGGGGGCTTGGGGCTTACCCCAAAAAGTCGGGGATCTGAGCCTCAAACCGGTGGGGGGCTTGCGTAAAAATAAAAGCCCCTCAGGATCTGGCCACTATTCCAGTAATTAGACCTCCTCTAGCACCGGGTCAGCCTCTTGCTCACCCGCCATTTCTTCTTGCCTGCGCTTGCGCCATGCGGCGATACCCATGCTGATCAGGCCGGGGAGCATCGCTGGAGTGGGGATTATTTCTGAGGGTGGGGGATCCCCTAATACAATTGACCCACTATTCGGTAGAGATACTTTGATCTGACTGGTTGCGGTATTATCAGCAAGGAATTGGACTGTGAGATTGCCCCTCAGCCGAGCTATCTGACTATTCACAACCGTCTCAACTTTCCCATTAAAGGGGAGTGGGGACTGAATCCCATTAATAGTTGAATTTGTCGTCGCAGAAACCGTTCCTGTCGGAGTACTGAAGGATAAATTAGGATCATCTACAGCTCCGCCAAAAGTTAACTGAGCTCCTCTTCCAGGCCCGATCGTATTACGACTAGGATCTGTATTAACAAAAGAGCCATCTATGGAAGTAGTCACTTTTACTGGCGTACTTGCCTGAATAGGAGGGTTAAAAATATTAGACTGGAAATTTATGCCAACCTGATTAAGTCTTTCTTTTCCTATCAAATTCAGATCAGTTAACACTAGTGAAGCATAATTAGCACCATCAACAAACTTCAGGGTCGCCGACTGTAAAATCCAATCTTTCTCAAGTGGTTCAAAATTCCTAATGGTTAGTGAACCTATGGCTGGATCCCAATCCCATATTGGATCGTTATCTTCTATCAACACTCCGGACAGTTTTTGATGGCCAACGGTAGAATGCGGGTTCCAGGCCTCTTCTGCAGTAGCTTGGTCAACGAGAAATCAAGGGTTTCAGCGCTTTTCCAGAAAAGTGTCCGGACTATTGTTCTATGAAAAGGCCATTATAATTAACTATGGAGCCTGCCTTACTCTGTCCAGTACGGGCATCGATAACTTGGATAGAGAACGCCGAGCTCTTCAAAGCAAATCCCCCCAAGAAGCACAAGGCTAAAAAAGGGCTAAATTTTAGCAATTTCATTTTTTCTGCAGTATCTTAGTTGTTGTAAAGATTCAAAAATTACGCTGACCGCTACTGTGGTCGGGTTTCGCTTTGCTCAACGCCAACCCACATCAGATCTTTTGTCAGTCAACCGTAGAATGCTACCGACATCCCGCCCTGACGGGGCAAGTCCATAGTGGGTGCCAAGGCTTTATCAAAGATCCCCGACTTTTGTTGGTTGACCAGGGGGCTTGGAGCTTACCCCAAAAAGTCGGGGATCTGAGTCCACAGCGGGGGCCAAGGCTTTATCAAAGATCCCCGACTGTTGCTGGTTGACCAGGGGGCTTGGAGCTTACCCCAAAAAGTCGGGGATCTGAGTCCACAGCGGGGGCCAAGGCTTTACCAAAGATCCCCGACTGTTGCTGGTTGACCAGGGGGCTTGGGGCTTACCCCAAAAAGTCGGGGATCTGAGCCTCAAACTGGTGGGGGGCTTGCGTAAAAATAAAAGCCCCTCAAGATCTGGCCACTATTCCAACAATTAGACCTCTTCTAGCACCGGGTCAGCCCCTTGCTCACCCGCCATCTCCTCTTGCCTGCGCTTGCGCCATGCGGCGATGCCCATGCTGATCAGGCCGGGGAGCATCGCTGGAGTGGGGACAACCGTCCCACCATTAGGACCTAAACCGAAAGGTGGCACAGGTGCACCAGGTGGCAGTTCCGCTCCAACTAAACTGCCATTTGATGCAATCAAAGTTAAAGTCGCATCTATTCTACTTCTCCCGTTCGGCGGGATCAGTACATTAAACAGACTTAATCCTGCCGCGCGAAAATTTGCTTGGCCATCAATTGATTGTGGACTCGTCCAAGAACCAGCCGATATAAAATCAGTCCTTGACCCTACACCATCAGAAGCTATGATTATAGGACTTACGCATTGACAGATTGGGAGAAATGTGATGATTCTAGGTTAGTCATCTAGCCCCCAGCAATCCTTATGAGAGAACTATCTAAGCCCTCGACCGCCAAATGCACTAGCACCCTCTACATCTTATTTTTAT
>JBJTUO010000056.1:0-24609 GCA_046080785.1 Leptolyngbyaceae cyanobacterium
GAAGGGAACCAGTTGGCGACCCAAGGGCAGTAAAGCCTTGGCGATTCTAAAAATCCTCGAACTCAATGGTCGATGGCAACAGACTTGGTTCCCTACCCAGACAACATCATAAATATCAATGGAAAATTTACAGCAAGAAAAATGGTGTAGCCGCAAAAATTTCCACCTGTAAATTTTCGATTGATGCTCTAAATTAACTCCACATCCCCCACTTCGACGCCCAACAAGACCAAACCCTCCACCTCCACTTTGCCAACCAAACCCACACCACCCTCAAAAAACCCCTCATCGACATCGCCCACTACTTCTTCGACCGCCTCCCCCAAGACGCTTTCACCCTCACTCACCACCAACTCCACGTCAGCTTTATCACCCTCACCCTACCGGGGAAGTCAGAAGTCAGAAGCCAGAAGTCAGAATTACACCTCAATAACCCTGACCTGATTTATCACCTCACCGTCACCTACACCGATCGCCCCATCACCCCCAACTACTACGCTGATCCCGCCTATAACCACATCCTGCATCACTACCGGCACCACCTCTCTGACACCGCTCTGCTGTTCCCCATCATTGGCCTCAACTGTATCCGCAACCTGCGCCGCCTCAGCGACGATCGCCTCCTCTTCCTCTCTGGCGACAAAGGCTATAGCCAACGCGAAGACCTGCAAAATCGCTCCAAACCCCACATGGTCTTCCACGGCAGTTGTTTCTCCTTCATGGTTAACTACCACGCGATCGGGCAATACGTCACCCATCAGGGCGGCCAAGCCCTCCACACCCCCCATCACCATGCCAGTCTCAACATCTCCGCCTTCCTCTTCGGTAATCCTGCCACCCACTACGCCATCGTTAACTACAGCCCCGACGATTTCTTTAATCTCCACAAGTACCTGAAAAACCTTATGACTAATTAAACGAGCAAACTGCCTGACCATTGTCAAATGGGTTTTGTGGCGGTAGCCGTAACGCACTGAGGCTTCGGCCATCCAGGCGTTGCTGAAAAGCAGTATGAATCGAAACGAAGTTTCGAGCATACAGCACTTTTTTCATACCCAGAATCAGCAACGCCTCCATCCAAGACTAACGGGAGATATCTACTTCTTCTGCGGAAATCGAGCATTTGCCGCTATCCTGAATACAGCTAGCCTTGCCAGCGATGTAGATAAGGAAGTGACTATGACGAATCCTGCCAGCCGGATTTGTATTTTAGGCGGTGGCTTTGGTGGCCTCTATACCGCTCTACGCTTAAGTCAGCTACCCTGGGCTGATCAAAGACCAGAAATTGTGCTGGTCGATCGCAATCAGCGGTTTTTGTTTGCGCCCCTGTTGTACGAGCTGATGACGGGGGAGTTGCAATCCTGGGAGGTGGCTCCCCCCTTTACCGACCTCCTGGCAGAAACAGGAGTGCGCTTTTACCAGGGGGTTGTAACTAATCTAAATCTTGAGAGCAGGCGAGTGCAGCTTCAGGATGGGCCAGAGCTGCCCTACGATCGCCTGGTGTTAGCCCTGGGGGGTGAAACGCCACTCGATATGGTACCGGGTAGTGTGGAGTATGCCCTGCCCTTCCGGACTCTGAGTCATGCCTATCAATTAGAAGAACGCCTGCGGGTTCTGGAAGAATCCGACCTTGAAAAAATCCGGGTCGCTGTGGTTGGGGGGGGCTACTCTGGGGTAGAGTTGGCCTGTAAGTTAGCCGATCGGCTGGGTAACCGGGGCCGCCTGCGGGTGATTGAAATGGCAGACCAAATTTTGCAAGCCGCCCCGGAATTTAACCGTACGACTGCCCTCAAATCTCTGGAAGAGCGGGGTATTTGGTTAGATTTAGAGACACGGGTGACCGTGATCGGGCCAGATGCCATCAGCCTGGATTTCAAAGGCAGTGTGGATACCATTGCGGTTGAGCTAGTTATTTGGACTGTTGGCACACGGGTTCCAGAGGTGGTCGCTGCCCTACCCCTGAAGAAAAATGCACGGGGGCAGTTGGCGGTGGCATCTACGCTGCAGGTAGTCGATCACCCCGATATTTTTGCGTTGGGAGACCTGGCTGATATTAAAGATGCAGGGGGTCAGCAGGTACCGATTACAGCTCAAGCTGCCTTTCAGGCGGCAGATTATGCCGGGTGGAACATCTGGGCTTCCCTGACGGGGCGGCCTCAACTCCCCTTCCGTTATTATCATCTGGGCGAGATGATGGCCCTTGGAGTCAATAATGCCACCTTGACAGGCCTGGGCTTGAAGTTAGAAGGCCCCTTTGCCTCCAGTTTGCGGCGATTAGCCTACCTCTATCGGATGCCGACCCTTGATCATCAACTGCGGGTTGGGTTTAATTGGGTAACACAACCAGTGGTAGATTGGCTAGCTAGTCTATAAAACCCGTTTTTTAGGGGATCAGGTGACTATCGAAGAGACTGCTAAAAAAAACCAGCCCCGCGTTATCTTTCTAGATGCGGTTGGCACCTTGTTTGGGGTCAAAGGCAACGTAGGGGAGATTTATCGAGAGATTGCCCTGAAATTTGGAGTAGACACCCCGGCCAAATTACTGAATCAATCATTTTTTCATAGCTTTAAAGCAGCGAGTACTCCGGCTTTTCCTGGTGTTGACCCAGATCAGTTACCCGACAAAGAAATTGCCTGGTGGCGAGAAGTTGTTACAAACACCTTTAAGCAGGCAGGGGCATGGCAGCACTTCGCAGACTTTAACGACTTTTTTATCGACCTCTATACCCACTTTATGACCGCTGCTCCCTGGGAGGTTTATGCTGATGTGCGGCCTGCTCTGGAGCGCTGGAATCGGATGGGGATCGCGCTAGGGGTGCTATCTAATTTTGATTCGCGCTTGTACCCAGTACTTGCAGCCCTCGGTCTGAATGATTATTTTGCTTCAGTAACGATTTCAACAGAGGTGGGGGCCGCTAAACCAGACCCCAAAATTTTTGCGATCGCCCTTGAAAAACACAATTGCCCGCCTGAATGGGCCTGGCATGTGGGGGATAGTTTTGAGGAAGATGCTCAGGCCGCCAGAGTCGCTGGTCTTCATGGCATCTGGCTGCGGCGTGATCAGAGCCTTGGCCAAAAGGCTTAAGACGATGACTCACAACATCTCACCTTACCCGCAGGGCAAGAAGCGGGTGATGTCACTGATTGCATAAAATTATTGCCGGAATGCGCTGCTTTATGCTGTAATAGAAAGCGTTGCATTTTAATGCAGGGGTCGCTAGCTCAGCGGTAGAGCATTCGGCTTTTAACCGATTGGTCTCGGGTTCGAATCCCGGGCGACCCATCTTTTTAGGTGATGTTGTAGACTGCTCTTCCAAACAATGGGGGCAACTTGGAGCAAGGGAGCAATAGTTAGACGAGGCGGTTCTATTGCCGCTTCTACAGAATATTTGCAGAATATTTGCCCTAAAGGCGGCACCCGGATTCGAACCGGGGGATAAAGGTTTTGCAGACCTCTGCCTTACCACTTGGCTATGCCGCCGTCATATAAGCCTATAGTATAGCAAATTTCAGCAGGCATAAAATAACGTCGGTCACCGGCTTGTTAGAGCCGTTTCATGACCTCGGATAAGAGGCTGGCAGGGATTTGGGAAAGAGCCTGGTTTTGTCCTTGCAAGCCAGCAGTCTTGGAGCAGGCCCGCAAGCTCTGAATCATATAGTTAAAGGTCAACTCATAGGCCTTACTAGAGGGCTCTGCCTGTTGGATCGCCTGCCCATGATAGGTTAGAGCCTTCATCAACAATTTCAGTTGTTTGCCAGATTCGACCTGAGGCTGTTGAGCCAGGTGATAGAAGGTCAGCCCCAGGTTGTTGCAGATTGACATGGGGTCAAAGCCAGGGGGCAAGCTCTGACTAGTTTCCAGGTTGCTGGCCAGCTTCAAGGCTTGAGTATAGGCCTGACTTGCGAGCTGCAGGTATTTAAATTGTTCAAGTGGGGCAGTGGTATCTAACATTGCCAGGTGCCAATAGGCCGCCCCCAAGTTGTTACAGGTGGTGGCGCAAGCAACGGGATTTGTTTCCGGAGTGCGATAGAGCAGGGCTGTGCGGTAGGCCGCGATCGCATTTTCTAGCAAGGGCTGACATAGGTCGGGATGACCAATCTGCTTTTGAGCAGTCATCAGTTCTTCACATTGGGCCAGGTTCCAGTAAGTTGTGCCCAGGTTGTTCTGAATCATGGCATGCTTGAGCGGCTCCTGCTCTGGAGTGTAATATTGCAACGCCTTTTGATAAGCTGCGATCGCCTGGGTCAGATGATGCAGGGGTTGCTGATGTTGAGCCAGATTCCAATAGGCGGTTCCCAGATTATTTTGTGTCGCAGCATAGCGATCCGCATCGGTATCTGCCCCCCGGTATTTCAAAGCCGCTTCATAGGCTGCGATCGCAGTTTGCAGGGTTGCTGCCGTGTCCCCATAAACAGCCAGGTCAGCGTAGGCGGCTCCCAGATTATTTTGAATCATGGCATAGGTTTGGGGCTGAGTTTCTGGCCGCAGGGGCTGTAAGGCCTGTTGATAGGCCGCAATACTTTGTTTTAAAGCGGCCTGCCGTTGTTTAGGCGATTCCATCTGCTGGGATTCCATCCAATACAAATTGCCCAGGTCGTTCAGGATATCGGCCCGTAATAACGGATCAGAGTCTAAGTATGCCAGCGCCTGCTGATAGGCTCGAATCGCAAGTTCAATGTCCTTTAGGGTGGGGGTAATGTGCTCCAGGCGATCGCGGCACAGCAGGGCAAAGGTGTGGTAGGCCGCAGCTAGTTCTGTCTGAGATTCAGCCTGGTGATGAAACTGTTGAATTTGCTGAAGTGCCTGAATTAGGGGCTCATCGCTGGCCTGAACCTGATCTGAAACGAGATTGACCAGGCTCAAAAAATCAGCCGGGAGGGATAGGGCTAAACTCCTTGGCGACGGGGGAAACTCTAGGGGCAAATCGGCAGCGGGGTCTGGAGGAGGAATGACAGGATTCCTCAGATCAGGCCTTTGCTCGTCAGGATTAAGTAACTCCCAGAGGGATTGAATCTGGGTGGGAGCCGATGCAGGAACGGGCCCATCAGATTCACTGGTGGATAGCATCAATGGCGCTGATGCCGGTATTAGGATTGACGGGTCGGTTGTGATTGCAGGAAGAGGGGCTAAGAGCCCCGTAGCTGGCGTCGGGTCGCCCTCAAAGGTAAACACAGCTGTATGGCGCTGCCAAAACTCTGAGGCAGCCTGTTGAATCGCATGGAGCCAGGGGCGAGTTACCCACAAGAGTAGGGTAACCTCTCGTAGGGTGGGAGGATTAGAATCAGTTTGTTGCAGCCCATCCAGAAAAATTTGCTGGGCATAGGGAGACCGGTGGGTTAACCCTTCAATCCCGGTCAGTTGCAACAGGTAGGGGGAATGCTGCTCAGGGTGGAGAACCCTTGCCTCTGACAGGGCTCGACTGATCTGAATGATTGGATCAGGATCATTGAGGTTGAGCGATACGGTCACGGTGCCCGCAACAGATGCCTCAATTTGAGCTACCAGCCAATCCTTCAATTGCAGGTTATCACACACAGCCAGCACAGTTTGATGGCGCAATCGGAGGGCGAGCAGAAGGTTGAGACGGCGAAACTCACGTTGGTTAAACCCATCCAGATCCGGTTGCATACAAATCAGGGCAGTGGCATGGTCAGCGGGGCGATCGACAAGCTGCATAGGGAGGAAATTAACCTAACCGACAAGGGCTTGAGAACATTAATATCTTCCATTTCAGAACCTTGAGCCACCCATCAGGACAAATGTTGGCTTCCCTTTGTTTCCACAGTGCCAAATAAAAAGCGCCAAATAAAATTGGATGGCCCCCCCTATGTAGAACCATCCATTTAATAACAGTGATTTAGACGTTGCTGAGTAGCAAGATCAGCTGAAAAGAAGTTTTAAGCCTGCTGCCTACTTCTCATTGCAGGAACCAGCAATGACGCAACTTAATTTAAATAGGGCGGTTAACAAATAATCGCTGCTTAGGAGACGGTAACGGCTACCACGATCAGGCTTACAACTAAAATAGCAGCACCAATCCCCATGATTAGATAGTTGCGCTGCTGAGTCTTGTTAGGGGGTTCCGCTGCATACATTTTAGGCTCGATCGCAAAGTTGTTCAATCGTCCACCGTCTTCCGTTGTATATCTCATGGAAAATCCTCAATTTATGAATTATTGTAACAAATTTTTAAGAAAACGGATACTAATTAACTTTTTGAGAAATTACTTGGGCGTTTGCCCTACCACCCCTGTCACTGGCGAACTGGCGCTGGCATAGGCCTTGACCGGAATGCGGCCAGCGTGATAGGCCAATCGGCCTGCTTCTGCTGCCAGACTCATGGCTCGCGCCATCATTACAGAATTTTGAGCCTGAGCGATCGCGGTGTTGATTAATAGCGCATCTGCTCCCATTTCCATTGCTTGAGCTGCCTCACTAGGGGCACCAATGCCAGCATCTACAACAACAGGCACCTTGGCATTGTCAATAATGATCTGGATATTGGCCGCATTCTTGAGGCCCTGACCAGAACCAATGGGGGAGCCCAGGGGCATCACAGTCACACAACCAACCTCTTCTAACCGCTTGGCCAGTAGCGGGTCAGCATTGATGTAGGGCAATACGGCAAACCCTTCTTTCACCAATTGTTCTGCAGCCTGTAGCGTCCCGATCGGGTCGGGTAAGAGATAAGTCGGGTCGGGAATAACTTCTAACTTGACAAAATTATTATCTGCTTGACCCAGCAACTTGGCCAGCTCTCGCCCCAGCCGCGCCACTCGAACTGCATCTTCAGCCGTCTGACAGCCCGCCGTGTTGGGTAGCATCCAGATCTTCGACCAGTCTAGTGCTTCGGCTAGCCCTTCATGCCCCGGCGCATTACTCTGCACCCGTCGTACAGCAACGGTAACAATCTCACAGCCACTTGCCGCAATACTTTGGCGCATTTCATCAAAGTTGCGATACTTGCCTGTCCCAGTCATCAGGCGTGAAGTAAAGCTGCGACCTGCGATCACGAAAGCATCATTTTGATTGATATCCAGTGGTCTTTCTACAGTTTGCAGAGTCATCCTTTGGCCTCCAGGCTTCCATATTTCTACACGGATACAAGCAACTGAGTTGTAGCTCGGTATGAGTCATCACCCAAAAAATAGTTGATCCGTACCAATCTTTCTGATATAGTACAAGAATACTAACGGGGACGATTGAGGTCAGTGCAATCCAAATAGCCCTTACTCAACCTTTCTCCCCCTAAACGGAGATTACTATGACGACTGCAACCCGACAAGCCCGACCTCGAAAAGAGACGGGGGTACCCACCAGTACTACTCGCATTTTAGCCCTGGATGCGGGCAACTATGATTTGAAATTTTGGGATGGTAGCAGTCATCCCAAGGCTATCCGCTCGGTGCGTTATCAGTTGCCTTTAGGACGTGACGCAGTGCGTTTCTCAGAGGCTTCCCCCCTGGTGGAAGTGCTAGATGGCAGCCGCTATCACTTTGGGGCGCAGGCCTATAAGTATCGACGGCAACAGCAGACAGTGATTGAGAATAAAGTGGAACTGGCTCGACTCCATCTCTATGCCTGTCTGGAACCTTGGGAAGGCTCAACCGAGTTTGCACTCAACCTCTATGTCTCAACTCCAGAACCGGGCCGTAACGAAGAAGCAATTACGCAACAACTCCTGGGTCTGCACGAGTTTAAGCGGAATAACCTGTCTTACCGGGTAATGGTAGAACGGGTGGAGGTAGAGCGAGAAGGGCTGGGGGCCTATCACTATGCCCAGCGGCAGGGCATGATTCCCGATAGTGGCTACACCATTGTGATTGATATTGGCGGCGGTACCTGGCTAACCCGCCTGGTAGACGCAGAAGGAGAGGTGATCGACGAGAATGTCATGGATCGGGGCGGCGCTTACGAGTTGGCTGCTTCCATCAGCTTCGATCGTCGCTTGACAGATATTTTGGGCACGACCGCTGACCCCAGCATCGTGATGGATGGCTTCCGCAATGGGCATACCTATGCCGATACCGAGCTGTCCTGGCAACCCTGGCTAGAAGAGCACCTGGAGCCCTGGTTTAAGGGGATCTTTCAAACCGTGAAGGCTCAATATACCCCCTACATGCCACGGGTGACCCGGTTTCTAGTGACTGGCGGCAGTACCCACCTGATCTCTGAGCGACTCCAGGGTCGCAGACTGTTTGCCGTCATGACCGACCCCCAATTTGCCAATGTTCGTGGTCTTTACCCCGTCGCTAATGGAGCGCAGCTATGCATGACAACAAAATAAGACTCAGCCCCGATGTGCTGCAAAAGGCAGACCAAATTGCTTCTGAGTGGGGTCTAAAGAATGCCCGAGCCGCAGTGGAAGCAGTCTTTCGCCGCTATGCCGATGATTACCTCTATGGCAGCAGTCGCCATTTCCCCGCTCTGCCCCCCCTGTCTTCCATCCTGCCCGGCAGTTCTGCAACCGCTGCGGTCACCCGCTGTGAAGCCCTCAATGAATTAGACGAACTGTTGGGTCTCTAGGCTGAGGGGGGAGCTCAGAGACAGGCCACTGGCATCCCCCTTGCCTGACTTATCACCTCACCATCTGTAAAAGCTTGATGGGTTATGGGGAAGGTTCCAGTTCCAGTGGGGTGCCACAATGCTTGCAAAACCTGGCATCTTGATCATGAATTGCCAGGCCGCAGCCACCACAAGCCACCTGCTGGCTATTGGTAACTTTAACCAGATAGCGAATCAGGCTACTAATCTGGGTGGGAATCAGGGCAATACCGGTCAGAATCATCATCAAAGTGAGTGCCCGCCCGGCTTCCGATAGGGGAATAATATCGCCGTAACCCACTGTGGTCATGGTGACAATGGCAAAGTAAAGGGCGTCTAAAAAGGTTCGGAAGTCCTTAGGGTTACGGGGATGTTCTACCTGGAAAATTAGACCGGCGTAGATAAATACAATGGCCCCCAGGGTAAAGAGAATTTGAATTAAAATTAGACTGTCGACACTAGTGAATTTGCCAAACCACACCCGATTGGTTAGGATGCGGGCCAGGCGTAAAATCCGCAGAGACCGGAAGAACCGCAGGAAGCGGACATCCACCACCCCTACCCAGAAGGGCAAGATTGATAGTAAATCAATCAAACCATAGAGGCTTAGTAGGTATTGCCAGGGCCGTTCTGCTGCCCACAGCCGCACCCCATACTCAATGGTAAAGATCACCACAATCAACCAGTCGATGGTTTCCAGGGTTGACCGTAGCCCCTCGTCAATGGGGTAAGTTTGAACCACAAAAATGAGGGCGGAGAGAAAAATCAGGACGGCGATCGCCCCGTTACAGATCCATCCCCCCAGGCTGTCGGTAGTGTCCAGATAGTTTCGTATGCGTTCCCGGATGGCCATGGCGATGTCAATGGGTAAGTGTTTCGAGATTTATTACAAAAAACGAAAGGTATGTTTAGCCTAAAACTAATTTGCAAATACTTAGTTTGAACGCGATAATGTAACCGATGGATGTTGTGCGAATTTTGTACGCAACTCAAGAGATCAGCAGCATTGATGACTTGAATCTTCTCGCTCCAAAAGAGCCACCCCTAAATCATCAGGAGTTTGTGATTGCTGTAGGTCTTGATTACTGCAGTAACGTAATCGTTCACACTTCCCGATCTATTGGGATTCTTTCGGGGTAGTCTACAGTTCAGCTTCTTCCAATCATTCAAGCAAGAATTTTAACTAGGATTCGTAATAGGTCTTCCAAATCGGCAGGAACGCGGTAGAGATTAAGGTCTTGGGTTACTTCACACCTTTGACGATCGAACTGCCCAAACTGCCAGATATTTCCAGTTGAGATTGCGCCTTGTAAGATGGTTTGGTCTGACTCAATCCATTGATTGAGGGCAATCAGCTCGATCGCCAATTGGACAAAGCCCCGTTCCAGGTCTTCATTTTTAGCCTCAATTACCAGAAATGCCTGACCATTCTGGAGCAGGTAGTCTAGAGAGCCTTTGAGTTGGTGACTCACAACAACGGGATACTCAACGTTGAGAGTGGCCTGGGTGTAGTGCAAGACATCCATTAACACTGGCGCGATCAAAAACTCTCGCCGCGCCATCTCACTGGTGAGGCTGAGGCGGGGCAAGCTTTCTTCAATGCGAGCCTTGAGGTCGTTGAGGCGATCGAGGGAACCAGCATGGTGGGGCAGATTTAAGGCTCGACGCTGGAGAGAAACGTTGAAATACGCCAGGATATCTTGCGGGGCAAAGTTGAGTTTGAAGTAGTCAGCAAAGGTGTAGGATTGGTCGGCTTGGATGATCTGAGTTCTGGACATAGGAATTTTATGGTTCCAAAATCTTAATCAGGATGGGAATCAGATTTTCTAGGTCATCTGGAACTGGGTATAGCGTTAGTCCTTGTCTCTCGCATAAAGGGAGTTTGGGGGAGCTTTTCCCCCAAGGTTCGGATTTTTCCAAAGAACCTAAGGTGTAACGCATCATGGGGATTTTATTTTTAGGCAAGCCCCTTAATAAGTATCTACAGTAAAAACTCTTCGATCGCGGCGGCTACCCCATCTGCTTCTACATCGGGGGCGATCCAATTGGCCAAAGCCTGCACCTGCGCCGGTGCGTTGCCCATTGCCACCCCCAAACCTGCATACTCCAGCATTTCTACATCGTTGAAGTTATCACCGATCGCCATTACTTGTTCGGGCTTAAGGCCCAAATGGGTTTCTGCTAGGTAGCGCACTGCTGTGCCTTTATTGACTAGAGAATTAGTGGCTTCGAGAAAGGTGGCAACCGATTTGGTTAGATACAGATCAGCCGCAGCGTAACGCTGTTTCAAGCTAACCATGAGCTGGTCAATGACCTGTGCATCTTCACAGAGAGCCAGCACTTTGGTCGGTTCTGTCTCCAGCGTATTCCGTAAATCGCCAACAGCTATTGGCTGAATCTTGGAGCGAGCCACATAATCTTCTGTCTCAGGGGTGACCTCCCGCACATAGAGCTGGTCATTGATATAGAAGTGCACCGACACCTGCGATCGCAGGGTTGGTTGCTCAAAATAATCTAGTAACTCAGCCGCAAACCGGGAAGGCACAGTCCAATGACGGTGCACCCTACCAGAAGCGGGGTCTTTGACCATAGCGCCCTGGTAAGCCATGAGCGGCAGGGTAGCACCGATATCTTGATGAAAACGCAAGGCCGAATGATACATACGCCCAGTGGCGATCGCCACCTGAACGCCTTTGGCTTGAGCAGCCTTGACCGCCTGTTTCACCGGCTCTCGAACCGTATTACTCTCGCCTGAAATCGTACCATCGATATCTAAAACCAGCAGTTGAACATCAGAGGTACGCTGATTGGGGGATGTGGATAAGTGAGCGGGTAAAGACGACATAGGACAAGGTTGGGTTAGGAGTACGCCCTCATTTTCCCTGATTCCACAGACAATTGGGAGAGCCTGCCGGCCTTTTCTGCTTTCCTCCAGGATGCAAGACGCCTGCTTCGGCAAGGGGCGATTCTCCTGGGGAGACACTCCGTGAACGCCAGGTGGCATCCCCTGCCTTTGTATCATTGTGTAAACTATTAATGCTGACCCGCTTGAATGATGTCCATGCGCAAGACCCAACCTAGCCTTTTAACACCCGGTCAGCCAAAACCGGACTATCCCCTATTTATATTTCTACCGGGCACAGACGGCACCGGCAGCTTACTCAAATCCCAATTGAGTGGGTTAGAACAGGTTTTTGATGTACGCTGCCTGGCATTGCCCCATGATGATGCTGAAATGGGGTGGGATGATTTAGCCCAGCAGTTGGCAGACTTGATTACAGCAGAGCAGGCCAGGGGGGCACCCCGCTCAACCTATATTTGTGGTGAATCATTTGGGGCCTGTCTGGCCTTAAAGCTGGCGGTTCAGCGCCCCGATTTATTCAATCAACTGATTTTGATCAACCCCGCCTCATCCCTCAGCCGCATGCCCTGGATGCGGTTAGGTGTTCAAGCCCTGCGGTGGCTACCCGATGCACTCTATCCTCTCTCGACCCTGGGCCTGCTTCCCTTCCTGATTGTACCCAATCGAGTCGATCGCAGCGCCCAACAAGAACTAGTGAAAGCCATGCAATCTCTCACCCCCCAAACTGCCGCATGGCGACTAAATCTGCTCGGTCGATTTAATGCGGATGAGTTGCCCCTTGAGGCTGTCAAACAAACCGTTCTGATCATTGCCAGCCATTCTGATTGCCTGTTACCCTCCAACACAGAAGCAAGTCATCTGGCAGGGCGACTGCCCAACGCTCAAGTTGTAGCCCTGCCAGAGAGTGGCCATGCCTGCCTGCTGGAGTCTGAAGTTAATCTCTATCACCTGTTGCGATCGACCCGGTTTATCGAGCCGCCCAAATTAATCACTTCTGACTGCGGCAAAGCTAACCCGCTTCTTTCCCTGCCTTATGGCGCTCATTGAGTTTGAGCAAAATCTCAGCATGGACTTCCCTGGTGATTGGGTAGAAGTAGGCCAGAATCAGCCCGATGCTCAACACCATGGTGGGGACTGGCCCGATCAACCAGCGAATTGCATTTAAGGCTGAGGTGGGCTGGGTCGGCTCTGGTTGACCTGGAATACTGGCAATGAACCCTGAAATCTGGAGGGCCTGACCAACCAAAAATAGACCAAAGGCCAGTCCTACCTTTTGGAGGAGTACCATAAACCCATAAAAGATGCCCTCCCGCCGCTGGCCTGTTTGCAATTCATCTAGCTCAATCACATCAGGAATCATAGACCAAGGAATCAGGTAAGCAGTGGAAACCCCACAACCTGCCATGACTGCCAGGATATACATCTGGCTGATCTGCCCTGGTTGCAAAAAAAACAGGCCAATCTCTGCAAGGATCCATAAGCTCATCCCCATGAAGTAGACTGCTTTTTTGCCAACCCTGCGACAGGCACCATTCCAGACAAATAGCATCAACAGCGCCGTCAACTGAACGGCAATCACTACTTTAGTAAAGTCCTGATTGGTCAGACCCATCCAGTTTTTAACAAAGTAAGGAATGATAGCAACTGTATTCTGTACCGCTAACCAGGAACAGAGATAGATGCCAATCACATACAGGAACGGTTGGTTTGAGAAGGCAATCTTAAGTTGCTCCAGATAGGGGATGGGGGCTTCATTCGTAGTATTGAGCTGACGCAGCTGTTCGGTCTGCTGGACCCGCTTCCAGACGCCAATCACGCACCAATAAATGGGCAGAACCGAGAGAAAAGCAGTAATGCCGCCCAATACCAGGTATTGCTGGGCGGGTTGTTTAACCCAGCTAAAGATCAGGAGAGCCAGCCCCAGGGAAAGAATGCTACCACTGATTGAGAAGGTAAACCGAAAGCTGTTGAGACTGGTGCGTTCATCATAGTCTTGGGTGAGTTCGGGGGTGAGAGCGGTATAGGGTAGGTTAACAGCAGTGTAAAAGCTATTAAAACAGATGGAAACAAGCACGTAGTACCAGAACAACCCCCACTGGCCAAAGGGCGGAATGTACCATTGCAGAAAGAAAAACAGCCCGAATGGAACGGCACCTAAAATCATCCAGGAGAGTCTCCGGCCCCAGCGACTTTGGGTGCGATCGCTGAGGGTACCCACAATCGGGTCATTGACCGCATCCCAAATCTTGCCAACCATGAGGGCACTCCCTGCTATACCGGGGCTTAATCCCGCTACATTGGTAAAAAAGATCAACAAATAAACGGCCAGAATGTTAGCTGTAATTGCAGGTCCTAAATCCCCAGCGCCGTAGGCGACCTTTGTCCAGAAGCTCAATTTTTCAGCAGGAACGGGTCGATTGGGCCGAACAGAAGTCGGATTATTCATGGCGCAAGATTCAGAGGTCTAACCATCAGTTGTATCATTCTCCTCAGCTTCGGCATTAAATAAATGTTGCGATAAGTAACAGATTGTTGCCGCATCTCCAGTTACACTATGTCTAATTTCCCTTTTTTTCCTGCCAAGAGTGATTGCGCCCATGTCCGATCTCTATGTTTCCTGGCCAGACTACCATGATAGGATTGAGCAACTTGCCGTCCAGGTCTACCAGTCAGGCTGGCAATTTAACCAGATTGTCTGTCTGGCAAAGGGGGGGCTCAGACCTGGAGATCTGCTAGCCCGCATTTTTGATGTCCCCCTGGCAATCTTAGCTACGGCTTCCTATGGTGGCCTCAACAATCGGGTACAAGGCTCGATTACGATCGCCCAAGACTTAACCAAGACCACCGCCAATCTCGGTAGCCATGTGTTGTTAATCGATGACCTGGTAGACTCTGGCATTACCTTAAAAGAGGCTCTTGTCTGGCTCGATCGCAAGTATGGCTTTTATATCGAGGAGATCCGTACCGCCGTACTCTGGTACAAGGCCTGCTCAGTGATCGCCCCTGATTACTATGTAGACTATTTACCCGACAACCCCTGGATTCACCAGCCCGTCGAGCATTACGAGCAAATAACCCCATCTGATTTAGTGGCCCGCCGGGCGGCAGCCTCAGTTTCTTACTAAAGGGGAGTACCAATTTCCCTAATACCTGTTGTTATACTGTACACACCAGATAACCTATGGTCGTGGTGCAATCTTACTAATCGTCACGATGAATCAATCCTCTTTTCTATCCACTCCTATCTCACCCCATCAAAAGCGCATTGGGGGTTACCTAATCGATGCTGGCCTTCTAACTCCGGCTCAAGTCGATGTCGCTCTCAACGATCAAAAAATGACGGGCATGCGATTTGGTGAAATTTTAGCGACCAGGGGATGGGTCAAACAGCAGACGATCGAATACCTGATGGCCAAGGTAATTGTGCCTGAGCGTCGGGCTGTAACTGGTTCCCAACCTTCTAAAAAGGCAACCGTCCCAGGGCGAGCAACAGAGCAACGGCAGGTTACTGATCCAGGTTCTTCTGGCAAAAGTTCAAGGGAGACAAACCCAGGTCAAAAACCCATCGATCGGCGCAGTCTTCCGATCTCTAAGCCTCTCCCCTCAGTTAATTCTGTCGATGATGATGTCAGTTGGGTAGGCTAGTTAAACAACCAGAGCCAGAGCGGCAGCATCACCAGCAGGCACAGACATCCCAAGACCAGGGTTGTTACCGTTAACTCCTGATCCAACTCATAGGTTTCTGCCAGTACCAGGGTAGCAAAGGCGGGTGGCATTGCCATTTGCAGCAACATCACCCGATGAATGGGGTTTACCAACCCCATTTCTTTTAACACCAGACCCAACACCAATGGCACCAAGATCATTTTGATGCCCAAACTCAAAGCAGCAGGTTTAAGCCGTTGGAAGCAAGTGAGTTGACTCAGACGCATCCCTATTAAAACAAGGGAAAGGGAAATGACGCCCCAGGCAAAGGTCTTAAGCCCTGTCTCTATTGCGGTGGGCAGAGGAAAATTGCGTAACAGCATGCTGATGGCAAAACTCCAGAGGGCAGGATTTTTTAAGACGGTTTGTAGGGATTGCCAGAGGGTAGAACGGTTTTCACCAAAGTGGGTCGCCAGAGCCGTGCCCAAACCATAGGCACCGAAGGTGGAGCCGATGTCATAAAACAAGGCCCAGGCAAAATGTTGGGGCCCCACCAAGGCCAATGTCACTGGGTAACCGATATAACCTGTGTTGCCCACCATGGAGCTCAGCAAAAAACTGCCCTTAGTGCGATCGCTGATGTCGCGCCGCCGCACGATCAACCAGGACAACCCAATCCCAATCAGGATTGCGGCCCAAGCAATCACAGGGGCAATCCACAAACTAAGAGACACCTGAGCATGGCGCAAAAAAGCAAGGATACTGATAGGCACCCCAAACCAATACAGACATTTGCCCAGCAGTCTTGGCGTGGAAGCGGGCAGGTAACGGCCCAATACCCAACCCGCCAGGATTAAGCCCACTAACTGACCATAAACCTGAAGTAGAGATGGCATTACACTTAAAGGCTTAAAGCCTATCCGGAAACTGCCTCATAATTCCCACAATTCAATTACGGTGGGCATTGCCCACCCTACAGTTTGAGTATTCGGATAGGCTCTTAATAACCGTCTTCATATTCCGGTTCGTATTGTTTTTCTTTGACCTTATCTGCAAAATTGACGCGGGGTGCCTCGTAGGGTTTAGCATCCTCATCAGCCCAGGCATCCAGTTCCAGGCCGGTATCCTCATCTTCGTAGTCCGGTTCTGGAATCGGCTGACGCTCATAGCGATCGCGGCTGCTGGCTTCGCTCCAGTTCTCCTCTTCCTCTTCCTCGTAATACAGGGGCTCTGCCTGACGTTGTTGTAATTGTCGAGGCTCAGGTTCACGCCAGTTATCTTCATCCCAGGCTTCTTGAACCGGTTGCCGTTGCCGCATCGGGGTTGAGACAGGAGTCCGCAGCCCTGTACCCAGTTGATTTTCAACACGAGTGGGGAGGGTGTAATCTTCTTCCATTTCCCGCTCCCAGATGGGCTTGCCAATGCCCAACCGTTCCAGCACGCCCACGGTTAATTGCATCACCCGTTCTTCAGAGCCTTCAAATACAATCAAGCGATCGGGCCCGCTGCTGACAATTTCATCCACAGATAGCTCGTAGGTGCTAACCACCTGATCGGGAATCAGGGGCAAGCCCAGGGAGGCGATAATCAGGGAAGTGAGGCGGCCCGTATCCACATCAAACTTAAAGCCGCGCACTTTACCCAGTAATTCACCCGTCTCGGTAATCACTTCACAGTTGATCAAGCTGTTGTATGACTCTACATCCAGGCTGTCTTCAATCACCGTATCATCATCGACTAGAATCACATCCCCAATTTGCCGAATACTGCTGAGCAACATGGGCTGAGGTGTGCCATAGAGCAGATTGGGACGTAAACTGAGCGCAACGACTTCTTGCTGGTCAATGTCAACCCACAGTTGACTCACCACACCCAGCTTTTTGCCCGTGTCACGGGTAACCACCATGGTGCCAAGAAGATCGGAGCGTTGACGGATTTCTGCAGATGTCATTATGGTTTTGAATCCTGATCGGCAATCCTGAACACTATATCAAATCATGAAGAAGCACGTTGTGGTGTTAAGTCGATCCCCAATACCTGAGTGTGGGCACCCCGCGCCTGGGTCACTCCAATGGTGCGTTGAGCCGATTCAATCATGGGACGGCGGAGACTAACCACAATGAATTGTGCTTGTTGAGCTTGTTGTTTGATCATTCTAGCTAATCGTTCCACATTTGCCCCATCCAGAAACATATCAACCTCGTCAAAGGCATAGAAGGGGGAAGGGCGATAGCGTTGGAGGGCAAAGATAAAGCTGAGGGCTGTCAGCGATTTTTCTCCTCCCGACATGGAGGCCAGCCGCTGCACGGGTTTGCCTTTGGGGTGGGCCACTAAGTTCAGCCCTCCATTCAACGGATCTTGAGAATCATCCAGTTGCAGGTAACCATCCCCCTCGGAAAGGGTGGCAAAAATGGTCTGAAAGTTTTGATTTACAGCATCAAAAGCTTCCTTAAATGCCCGCTGACGTAGGGTGGTAAAGTTTTCAATCCGCAGCAGCAACTCTGTGCGTTCCTGTTCCAGGGTCTTAAGCCGGTCAGTTAACTCTTCCAGGCGAGCCTGGGTGCGCTCATACTCTTCCAAGGCCAGCATATTGACGGGCTCCATTGCCTGAATCCGTTTGTGGAGGGAGCGGATTTCGTGTTCCAGTTCCCCTAATTCCCTGACCTCCACCTCAGGCGGTAACTCTGGCAGGGGGGTGGGTAGTTCCTGTTGTTGTTGCGTCACTTGCTGTTGCAGGGCAACCAATTGTTCCTGGCGAGCCTGCTGGGTTTCTTGCAGCTTTTGCTGTTGCCACTCCAGTTGCTGCTTTTGGTGCTGATGCTCTCGGAGTTGATGCTCCGCCCGATCGCGGGTTTGCTTGGCACTCCCCAGCCGTTGTTCTAGCACTGCTAAGGCTTCTTTGGTCTGATCAATCTGGCTTTGCAGGCGGTCTTGTTGATCGCTCAAATTGACCAGCTGGTTTAATTGGCCTGCCTGCTGGGTGCGCATCTCCTGTAATTGGGTTTGGCCCGCCTGAATTTTCTCCTGAACCCTGAGCTTTTGATTGGTCAGGTCTTGCAACCGCTGCTCCAGGGCACGGAGATCAAGCTCTCGCTGACTCAACTCGGCTTCCTGATCCCGCAGAGCTGCTTGAATTTGATGCCACTCACTATGAGCTTGAGCCTGTTCTAATTGGGCTAGGGCCTGCCGCAGGTGAGTGACTTCCTGATCCAGGGCGGGTAAGGTGGCCTCAAGTTGCTGGCGACGGGCTTGAGCCGCAGCTAACTCCTGGCGATTTTGCTCTAGTAGGGGAGATAGCTGATTGCAACTGGTTTCCAGGCGAGCAGATTCTGCCTCCAGTCGTTCAACTTGAAGTTGTTGTTCTCGATACTGTTGGCGGGCTTCGATCAGTTCCTGGGATTGCTGTTTGGTTAGCTGGGTAGCCTGCTCAATTTTTGCAATACAGTGACTTAATACCTGCTCAATTTCTTGCAAGCGCGCCCGCAGTGCTCGTACCTCCGCAGATTCAGAAGTATCTACCGTGCCGAAATGAAGGGTAGACCGATTACTGAGACTGCCACCAGTCATGGCACCGCTACTCTCCAACAGTTCTCCCTCCAGGGTGACAATGCGGTACTGGCCCAGGTGACGACGGGCATCGGCCAGAGTTGCAAACACAACTGTGGTGCCAAACACGTAGGTAAACACATCCTGGTATTTGGGCTCATACTCGATCAGGCGAATGGCGTAGTCTACACAACCAGAGAGCGATCGCACTGAGTCTCGTGGCAGCCGCCCTGGTTGCATTTTATTTAAGGGTAGGAAGGTGGCTCGCCCGGCTTTACGCTGCTTGAGAATTTCAATCCCGGCAGCGGCAGTGGCGTCATCTTCCACCACTAGATGGCCCAAGCGGGCACCAGCAGCTACTTCCAGGGCTAATTGATAGCGTGGATCGACCTTACCCAGTTGGGCTACCAGCCCGCAAACCCCCGATAACCCCAGTTGCAAAATCACTTGGGTGGCATGGGTTCCCTGAGCTTCCTGCATGGCCTGCACCTGGGCCTCCAGTTGATCCAGGCGGCGTTGTTTCTGGCGTTGCTCTTGGGAGAGGCGGGTCTGGGTTTCCTGCTGGATCTGTAATTCTTGCTCTGTTCCAGCTAGTTTTGTTGCCAGAGCTTGTACCTGTTCTTGCTGTTGGGCCAGTTGGGCCGTCGCGGCTACTCGTTGCTGTTGCACAGTCTCAAGCTGTTGGGCCTGAGTTTGCAAAGTTTCTGACTGTTCCTGCACCAAGCGATCGAGGTGCGTTGTCCGCTCCTGCAGTTGGGCCTGCTCAGTCCGTTGTGGCTCTAACTGACTGAGACCCGCTTCCAATTGGTTGCGCAGCGCCGTATGCTCCTGTACCCAGGCTTCGGCCTGGGCCGCCGAATTATTTGCGGCTTGCCGCAACGCCTCTAACTGCTGACAAGCCTGGTCTCGTCGCTGGCGGTATCCACTGAGCGTCTCAGTTTCTAGGTGCTGGGCCTCTACCACCAGGGCATCCTGGGCTTGAAGGTGGGCTTGCAACTCTTGTTGCAGTTTGGTCAGATGATCTTCCAGACTGCGCCGAGCCACCTGCAGTTCTTGCTCCTGTCGCTGCAGATGGCGCAATTCGGCCTCGCGGGTGGCCAGGGTTGCCTGCAATGCCAGTTGTTCTTCTTCCCCCATGGCTTTGACCCGATCATTGAGCTCGGCTAACGCTGTCGTCTCTTGCTGAATGGTAGTAGCCAAGGTTGCTAACTGCTCAACAGACTCGGCCAATGCGCGATCGCCCTGCAAAATTTGGGCCTGCAAAGCTTCTCGGGCTGCCATGGCTTTGCGATAGCGCAAAACCACCTGCCATTGCTCTTTGGTATGCAGTTCTTGCCGGAGTTTCTGGTATTTCTCAGCCTTAATCCGGTCTTGGGAGAGCCGATCTCGCTGGTCAATCAGTTCTTTTTCAACGATGTGGTACTTATCTTCGTGGTCTTTTACCGCATCCAGTTTTTCTCGAGCCTGCTCAATTTTGCGATCAAAAGCAGCAACCCCTGCTAGCTCATCAATGATTTCCCGGCGTTCTCGCGAGTTCATTGAAATAATGCGAGTCACATCCCCCTGCAGTACGACATTGTAACCTTCGGGATAAATCCGCAGACGATTGAGCTGCTCATGTAGCTCGGTCAGGGTACAGGGCAGACCGTTGACATAGTAATTGGAGGTATAGGTGCCCTGTTGGGTGACCCGCAATTTGCGGGTCACCCTCCATTCTGGGCTGACCGCCATGGTTGAGGCCTGATGGCCATTTGTAGTCGCACCATTCCCAGTGCTGCCAGGGGTAGGATCATTGCCATTGGAAAACTCAGCCGCCTGGTTCAGCAGATCAATTTCATCCCCCAGATCAAAGGTGACGGTAACACTGGCCTCAATGGTGGAACGATTACGCGAACTTTGAGTGTGATTGACCAGGTCAGGCAACCGCTCAGCCCGCATCCCCTTGGAGCCAGCCAGCCCCAAGCAAAATAACAGGGCGTCAATTAAATTAGATTTACCAGACCCATTCGGCCCAGAAACTACTGTAAAGCCGGGCAGCAACGGAATCTCCGTCGTACCCCCAAAAGATTTGAAGTTGGTTAATTCCAGGCACTTAATATACACAGCCTGCCAATGTTGCCCAACCGGCAAGAAAGTCAGTGTTTAGTTTAACTGCTTGGGGAGAATTTGCATGGAAATATTCCCCATCCTTTAGTCATACCACACTTTAGAACAAACGTTCTGTCTGGGGCGAGCGGGTCGGAAAACCGCCCTGGATGGATCGGCTCCCTCGCCAACTGATCGCCTTGGCAAAGCCAGCTTAAGATTGTTACATTAATTTACAAATAGATACAAAAGTTCACGGAGGTTCAAGATGACGATTCTAGTTGCCCTTTTTGCCATTGGTTGGGTTGCGGTTGCAGTGCTCGGCTCTCTTACTTATTTTCGGGGAGAGCAGTCTAAGCCAATCCATGAGCGCAACTGGCGCTCTAACTCCTTTGAGCAACTGTCTGAGGCGATTACTGGCACCAAGATTGACTACAGCAAACGGGTTCCGGCTTTTAATGCCGCTGATGCCTACGCCAGTAGCCTGTTGCCTGATGCTTAGGATCGTGGATTGAATAAACTGGACGTAAGACTCAACCGGAGGGGCGCATAGTTCTCAGAGTAGTTACTTTGTGTTCCTATGAGCCGGTCGGACTAATCTGGAGTATTCACGAGGCCCTTAGTCACCCATCGGCATTCCCGTGCAGCTTCCACCTGCGAGTGGGGAACGGGAATCCAGGTTGGGCAACTTCTACCAGAATGGATTCCCGCGTAGGCGGGAATGACGAACAGTTCAGTTACCTCATGTCCAGGCTGGAAAAACTGTGATGAGGGATTCCCAGTCCATGTCAATGGACTTTTGCTGTGAGCCAGGAAATTAATTTCCTGGCGAGAAATAACTGCTGTAGTTACCTGAGCCAGGTCTGCCAGGTTATGGAATGATCAAGACCGGGCAGGGAGATAGGTTAATCACGCGATTGGTGACGCTATCGGCAGCCCCATCTTCCGTCAGCCCCAAGCCACGGCAACCCATTACGATTAGATCAGCCTCAATTTCATCAGCTACGTCGCAGATGGTAAAAGCGGGCTTGCCTTCCCGTTCCAGGGTTTCTGCAACAAGACCCTGTTGGGTAAACAAGTCTTTGGCGTTGTTTAGCAACTCTGCGATCGCCTCTGGCGAAGTCATCACCTGATCAGCCGCCGTCGCTTCTTCGGTCGATCGCTCGATGACTGACAGCAATATCAGCCGACTCTGATGCAGCTTGGCCAGCTCGGCCACTGTCTCAGCAGCTTGACGCGACTCGCGGCTTTGGTCAACGGGAAACAGAATGGTCTTAAACATAGGATTTTACTGGTTACACAGATCAAAAAGTAGCCCCTAAAGCAAGTTGGGCCAGATCCTTTCCATCCTCGTCTCTGAAGTGCCCAAATCGTGAAAGAATGTAAATAAATTAAATATTGAGACTCATTCAGGAGGCTGGTTCAGTGCCCAAGAAGACTCTAGCAAATTTATCATCCTCTGATATATCAGGTAAGCGGGTTCTCGTCAGGGTTGACTTTAACGTTCCCCTCGATGAACAGGGAAATATTACAGATGACACTCGGATTCGGGCGGCGCTGCCGACGATTCAAGATTTGACCTCTAAGGGGGGAAGGGTGATTTTAGCCAGCCACTTTGGCCGCCCTAAGGGAGATAATTTTGCCGCTCGTGTGGCAGACAAGTTTCGTCTGACCCCTGTTGCTGCCCGTTTATCTGAACTGTTAGGTAAACCTGTAGTCAAACCCGACGACTGCATTGGGGCCGATGTGGAAGCTAAGGTAGCCGCCATGGCAGATGGCGATGTGCTGCTGCTGGAGAATGTGCGCTTCCATCCTGAAGAGGAAAAAAATACGCCAGAGTTTGCTAAACAACTGGCCGCCATTGCCGATCTCTACGTCAATGATGCGTTTGGTACTGCACACCGGGCCCACGCCTCTACCGAAGGGGTGACCCGTTACCTGCAACCCAGTGTGGCCGGCTTCCTGATTGAAAAAGAACTGCAATACTTGCAAAATGCGATCGAAAATCCCCAACGCCCCCTAGCTGCAATCATTGGCGGCTCCAAGGTTTCTAGCAAAATCACCGTGATTGAAACCCTGCTGGATAAGGTAGATAAGCTACTGATCGGCGGCGGCATGATCTTCACCTTCTATAAGGCACGGGGCTTGAGTGTGGGTAAGTCTCTGGTAGAAGACGACTATTTAGAGCTGGCTCGGAAGCTAGAAGTTAAGGCTAAGGAGAAGGGGGTTGATTTGATTTTGCCAACCGATGTGGTGGTGGCAGACAAGTTTGACAAAGATGCTAATGCTAAAACCGTTGACATCAGCAGCATTCCCGATGGCTGGATGGGGCTAGATATAGGGCCTGACGCGGTCAAGACCTTCCAGGCGGCCCTCTCGACCTGTAAGAGCGTCATCTGGAATGGCCCCATGGGGGTGTTTGAGTTTGACAAGTTTGCGGTAGGGACAGAAGCGATCGCCCGCACCCTTGCCGATCTGACTAAAACCGGCACCATTACGATTATTGGGGGTGGCGACTCTGTTGCTGCGGTCGAAAAGGTTGGCGTTGCTGACCAAATGAGCCATATCTCTACGGGGGGCGGGGCCAGTCTGGAGTTACTGGAAGGTAAAGTTCTCCCCGGTATTGCAGCCCTGAATGACGACTGACTCTGATTGACTCTTCTTCAACCTACCCGCTTGCCCCCCTGCTTCAAGGTATCTGCGATTAGGCAGCCTCAGGGGGGGATGGGGGCTTTAAAACAAAACCTATTCAGGTGCCGTAGGTGGGAGGGTATTACTTCCCCCTCTCTGCATGAAGCTATCAGTCTCGCCGCAAGAATAGCTTTATCAATGCAAGACCAATTTATAGTCTAGTTTGAGAATGCAAGACAGACTATGCGGGGTGTGAATAATGCAGGCTAACTGTCGGTAGAACATTCCCAATCAAATTTTTGGGTTTGCCACTCTTTGTGTATCCTGTTGGCTTGATCTAGCAAGATTTGTCTCATCTGAGAAAATTGCGTCCAGAATGAGACTTAGGTTAAGTCCTGAAGTCTCATATAAGACACAAGTGCTTCCCATGGGATTTGTAGAAGGGTGATGGCGATAATTGGATTTTGCGGGGGCAGTTGGGCGATCGCAGCGGTCGGCAAAGTTAGTCCAAATTTAGTCCATTAAAAAGACGACCTCGATCATGGTTCTTTGAAATTCTTGTTTGATAAGCTTTTCAAGAAGAGATCAAGACATGCACTTCTGCGGCAACCGCAGAAGTGCATAAGTGGTCAACCCTTCAGAATGCCTCTTAACGGCTTGTAAGATTTGAAGGATGAATCACAAAGCTGAATTAAAACAGACTGCTTCCAGGACATCCTCAAAGGTGCAATGGATCGCACCGCGCCTAATCTTGGATCTCGTTGTATCGTTTAAGACTCAATATGAGTCTCGGATCGATTCTCGTAGTCTTATATGGTGTTGCCCTGGGTGCTGACTTCCACGGCTTTAGCCTGGATTATTCACGAACCCCTCAATTATTGGCTGTCATTCCCGTGGCAACGGGAATCCAGGTTGGGCAACTTCTATCACGGTGGATTCCCGCCTACGCGGGAATGACGGAGGTTCAGTTAGCTCATGAATTATGCAGGTTAGGTATGGGAGTGGATCAAAGGTGATTCATTGTTTCTTCAAACTTGACTGCCAGTGCTAAAAAGCCGTCATTGCCGGGATGCATGTCGTCAAACCAGGTGTAGGGTTCTGTGGCATGGCGGCAGTCAAGATAGCGGGCGTTTGCAGACTGGGCCACTTTTTGGATGACAGCATTTAGCTTGTCGATCACAGCGGCCATGATCGGGCCCATCAGTGGGTCTGGAATTCCTTGCGCTCTCAAATACCGCCCAATATAGTCGCCACCTTTTACCAGTGGGCGGGGATAGTCGTACCCATAGCAAAT
>JBJTUO010000057.1:0-10756 GCA_046080785.1 Leptolyngbyaceae cyanobacterium
AATGGGGGCAACTACACCCCCCGATGGGCCTCCTTTGGTAGCCTGACTCAGACGCTCAGATACAAGCCAAACTTTTTACTGTCCAGAAAGGAACTGCGTTCCTTTTTGTCCCGCCTTGCGGTAGTAGCCCCCTGCTGTACCTGTGGCTTCAAGAGCATTGCCTCCTGAATTCCTTACCTATCAATGTGTCCCGGCCTAAGTTGATACCCAATTACAACGCCGATTGGTTATAAAAAAAGCCTGCTTAAGCGGATAAGTCCCTACTCTGTGACCGGTTTATAGCAGGAGTA
Organism: Leptolyngbyaceae cyanobacterium; assembly: GCA_046080785.1. GTDB lineage: Bacteria > Cyanobacteriota > Cyanobacteriia > Leptolyngbyales > Leptolyngbyaceae > JBJTUO01. Next base: position 291 of record JBJTUO010000057.1, read on the forward strand.
GTATTCAAGAATAGTGTTTCTTTATAGGCCAGCCAAGCTCATTTTATTTTTGCTTAGAAGGCTCAGTCACAGGTGGTAAGACAGGTATTAACTCAAGAGGAGTTGGAGTCGCATTATTTCCTGAATTGGGAACCTTCCTCAACTGAGGGTTTTTATCAAAGATATCAGAAAGAACACGAAATAGCTCCGCTAATTGCTCTTTAGTAACAAGATTTTCAGTTCTTTGCTGCATCAATGAATCGATTTTGTCTAAACAATGATTTAAACCAGCAGCAAACTCATTGCGGCTTAACTTCTGGTCACCACGAAAAGTATCATCTGGATACCCTACAAGACACCCAAACCGTATTGCTAAAGATTGGATTGACTCATAAGCCCACTGACTGGGACTGACATCTGAAAAAATCTGCCTTAACTGAGTTAACTGTTCAGGTGATGCCAGCGAAGATGAAGATTTCTGTTGCTTTCTTTCAGGGGGGGATGGGACGGCTCGATTAACTGGGGTAGAGGTTTGTGGTTGTTCTAGCAGTTTTTGCAGTCGATCAGATGAATAACCAGGGGTAGGAGCAAGGGCAATCAATGTAATCGACTGAGTTATAGCCAGGAAAAACCAATAGTAAGGGGTCTTAAACAGCATCACGGAGATATTTAATGACTAATAGTATTTACTCTACTTGAAAAGACTAAGGTTATTCCTATAGCCCTTGGTAAAAATAGATTTCCTAAAAAAGTGTGACTACTGAACAGCTACCTACCTGAAGAAAAACACTGCTGACCCAAACCTAGAGGCTCTAAAGTAATGTAAGGTACAAAAGTACACTGACTGTGATGCGCGTCACCAATAAATTGCGCTTGGTTATCTAAGGCAATGAATTTTTCATATAAGCTTCGGGCATATTCGAAAGTCTTAGTGGCTTGCTCAAGTTGCCCCAACTCGTATAAAGCTGTTGCTAACTTGTAATGGGCCTCTGGGGATTCCGGCTCAAGTTTGATCCACTGACGATAGGCCTCAGCGGCGACAGAATAATTCTGCCTTTGCATCCAAAAATCACCGATCTTTTGTTGAAGCTCTGTAGAGTCGGATCTGAGTAAACTAACCCAGTAAAAAATACGTGATGCTGAGCTTACATCACCTGCCTCAATTAAAGTTTCTGCGACTTCTATAAAAGAGGAAAGATTTAATCTCTTTGAACCAATAGTAAGTAACACCTTGAGGGGGTTCGTCTTGCCTTCTGCTCTAGCCAGAGAAATTGCGAACATTTTTTGAAGTTTTGGTTGCTTAGGGTCTAATTGAATTGCCCTTTGTAAGAGATTAACAGCTTTTTCATATTGCCCCTGCAAAATATGCACGGAACTGAGCGCTTCTAGAACCCTAACGTCATTCGGTTTCAAAGAAAGTGCAGATAGATAGACTAAAGCAGCTGCCGTATAGTTATGTTCATACACCAATACGGCCCCTAATCCTAAAGAAGCTTCGATTTTACGGGTATCAAAAACTGTAGACTGCCTGTAAGCCGCTTTAGCTTCAGAAAAACGACCTACTTGAGCAAGTGAGTAACCGAGCCCGTAGTAAAAATTAGCATTTTTAGAATCAAAGGTAAGTGCTTCCCGAAAAGCATCTACCGCAGCCTCAAAATTACCCAACTTTATCTGCAAGTAAGCAATTGCTGATAAAATCGCAGCACCATTAACTTCCGAAGTACATGAATTAGATCTGCATGAAGTTTTATAGAAACTAAATGCTTTTTCATAGGTTGCAACAGCTGCTTCAATTTCTCCTGTTTGAACTTGAGTTTGAGCTTGTACAATTAGACCCGAAACCCTTCTACTCTGACTTGATAATTTTAGAGAAGATAAAAGAGCAGAGGAGGAAGGAGTGTCAAAATCCTTATTTTGAGCACTCACACTTTTAGTAGTCAAACAACAAGAAATTCCAGTGATAAAGAAAGCAATTATAAATTTAAATGTTGTATTCATTGAGCATCACGATTTTTAGGAAATGGGCTAGTTCAAGGGTTAGAAAAGTCAACATAATTATTAATCTGACAAAAAAAGAACGAATAATAGAGATTCTTAAAAATCATAAAGGTACTCATATGAGTATCTTTGATGATTTATACCCTGGATTGCAACTATGCCTTTGCTTAGACTAATGTCATGGGTGGTGCTCTCTAAGGAGAAATTTTGAGAATTAAATACCATAGATAGCACTTTTCAAAAACCAGCCTACACTTCAGAGCATGCTACCACCGCAAGTCGATACAAAAAAGAACGCAGTTCTTCTTTGTATCCTTTAATCCCCACTTTCATGGAGGCTAGTCTGTTCCACTTTAAGCGGATACCCTCAGAGCTATAATAAACAGGTAATAGTAAGATCTACATTGTGCAAGAATCTCACTAATCTTGTCTACCGTAGTAAATTAAAAAATCAAACTACGTAAATATACGTAAACAAAAGTACCAGATTAATCAGTATTGTCAATAAATTGTATAGATGGTAACAAAAGCCCCCTTGTTAAGCACTGACCGAATAAGCGGGACATTTATGAACTAAAGGGCTCTTTAAATAAAGAAACAATGGCATTGGTTGGGAAATTAAAGAAATTTCAGGAATAGACTTACCCCTTAACCTAAGCCTAAATTTGAATCACCCCCTAAACCTCGATTATTGGGTGAATTTGAAAAGCCAGGATTTAACCCCCTTCTCTGGCAGAAATCTCTGAAGTCAGTAAAAAATAGTAGAGGGTTTAAAGTAAGAATTTTTTCACGATCTCCATTTAACTACTACTACTACTACTATATCCCTGTCAGCAGCAAGATAAGCATTTGATCAATAAATCTTGACTAATTGATAAAAAAACATTGAACCAAAAGCTCTCTCGACTGACGCCTGTAGACCTGTTGCAACTACCGAGTAAACAAGGGCTACACCTGACGCAGATTGCATTTGAGGCTAGATAAGGGGAGTCTTGGGCCTATATTGCACAGCGGCGCCAGCGTAATCTGGCTCTAACTTGCCACTCTCGAATTACCGAAGCATCTCGCAAAATAGGGGAAATTGCGCTGGATCCCTGAGCTTCATCTTTTGGCGCAAAGGGAACCGGGTTGACATTCATGCAGTACTTTAAATTATCGACAAAGGGCTCTAGGTCTAAGGCTCGCAAGACCTCTGCTGCTGATTGGTATCGGTCTTTTAACGAAAATTTCAGAAGTCGACTTAGTATGGCACCAAAATAGGGGCTAACGGTTACATGACTTTGCCAGTAAGTCTCTCTACTATCAGGAGAATAGTCAAATTCCAGCACCGATCGACCAGACAAGAGATATAAACAGGTGATGCCTGCTGCATAGAGATCGCTGGCGTAGACTGGTCGACCAGCTAATTGTTCTGGCGGGGCAAAGCCTACAGTTCCTACAAATTGAGTTGAGGGGGGAGGATTGGATCTTCGATCTGATTGGATCATCCATTCTTTAACTGCACCAAAATCAATTAACACCAAGCGGTGATCGTTGCTGGCATAAATCAAATTGTGAGGTTTGATATCTCGGTGAATGACGCGATTGTTATGAACGTACTGCAACAGGAGCAGCAAGTCTCGCAAAAAGTGCTTCACTGCTGCTTCATCCAGGCATCCAGAGCGACGAATCATTTTGGCAAGCGTAATTCCCTGGATGTATTCTTGCACAAGAAAAAAATCTCCTTGAGTCTCGAAGTAATCCAGTAATTGGGGAATCTGGGTATGGCTTCCTAGTAAACTTAGACTCTTCGCTTCCTGCTCAAATCGCTGTCTGGCACGGCTGAGAATAGCTGTATCGCTTACCCTTGGGCAAAGCTGCTTGATTACACAGAGGGGCCGACCGGGAAGGGAGATATCCTTTGCCAGAGCGGTAATGCCAAACCCGCCTCGACCAATAATTTTTAAGATGGTGTAGCGATCGCGAAATACCCGAGAGGTGCCGCAGAGTTGACCCAGCAGCGTTTCGTTGATTGCGCTAGACCGAAATGGTGATAGGGCGGGAGCAGAGTGGTGGGGCATTGGCACAAAAGAGGCAGGAGGGTTTTTCTAGTGTGATACCACTTTAGAAAGCTGGAGTCTCGCCTGGGCAGATTTTTTAGGCAAATCTTTAAAAATCTGTCGAGTTTTCACCTATCGTTTTGTTGCAAGGCGGATTGATTCCGAAACGGAGACTGGAGGGATAGGCGACGATAGAAACAGAAAAATCACCTCCGTATCAATGGCCTTGCTGATTCTGAGTATGAAAAGGGTGCTGTATGCTCGAAACTTCGTTTCGATTCATACTGCTTTTCAGCAACGCCACATAAATGGCGGGGAGGCTGATGTTTTGATTTGACCGGTATAGATTAACAGCCAGAAACCCTGAAAAGGAAGGAAGAAACTATGGGAGGAGTCTTATTATCGGATGCAGAACGCCGACTAGAGCAGGCCCTAAAACATACCACTATTTCTGAAGACGCGGTTGAGTCCCTCAAATATCCTCAAACCAGCCTGATTGTCTCTATTCCTGTGCGGATGGATAGTGGCTCGCTTCAAGTATTTCAAGGGTATCGAGTCCGCTACGACGATACCCGTGGGCCAGGCAAGGGGGGGGTTCGCTTTCATCCTAAAGTTACCTTAGATGAAGTGCAATCCCTCGCTTTTTGGATGACATTTAAGTGCGCGGCGCTTAACTTGCCCTTTGGCGGTGCCAAAGGAGGGGTCATGGTCAACCCCAAAGGGCTATCTCGCATGGAATTGGAACGGCTGAGTCGGGGCTACATTGATGCGATCGCCGATTTTATTGGGCCAGATGTAGATATTCTGGCACCGGATGTGTATACCAATGCCATGATCATGGGCTGGATGATGGACGAGTACAGCATCATCACCCGCCACATCAGCCCGGCGGTGGTAACCGGTAAACCCGTTAGCATGGGCGGCAGTTTGGGAAGGGATTCAGCCACAGCCCTGGGTGCCTTTTTTGTGATTGAGGCAATGCTGCCCAAATTTGATCGTCGGCCTCAAACCACTACAGTGGCAATTCAAGGGTTTGGCAATGCCGGGGGGATCCTGGCTGATCTGCTCTTTCAGGCGGGATACAAGATCGTTGCCGTCAGTGATTCTCAGGGGGCAATTTACTCTCAAGCGGGGTTAGATATCCCCAGTGTGCGTCAGGTGAAGGAGTCCACCCGCGGCTTGCAGGCGGTCTACTGTGATGGTAGTGTATGCCAACTCATGAAAGAACACGAACTGTTAAGCAATGAAGAACTGTTAGCACTGGATGTGGATATCCTGATTCCTGCTGCCTTAGAAAATCAGATTACCGCTGCCAACGCAAATAAAATCCGGGCGAAGTTGATCTTTGAAGTCGCCAATGGTCCGATCGCCTCAGAGGCCGATCCAATCCTGGAACAGCAGGGAATTTATGTATTTCCTGATATTTTGGTAAATGCAGGAGGGGTTACTGTCAGCTACTTTGAATGGGTACAAAACCGCAGTGGGCTGTACTGGAGTTTGGGAGAAGTGAACCAGAGCTTACAGAAACGCATCGTGGAAGAGGCAGAGCAAATTTGGCGATTATCGCGTGACTTATCCGTTCCCATGCGGACGGCAGCCTACGTCCATGCCCTGACCCGTTTGGGAGATGCCATCAGCGCAAAGGGAACCCGCGATTACTACTTAAATCAGCCATAGCCGTAGTGGTCTATCAATCATCACCCGATGGGATCAGAACATTTATCTCTGGCTGCGATCGTTCTGGCGGGTGGTCAGAGTCGCCGGATGGGGCAAGATAAGGCACTGATTGTCGTCAACGGAGTGCCGCTTTTACAGGGGGTTTGTCAGGTCGCGCTGGCCTGCACGCCTACTGTCTATGTGGTGACTCCCCGCGGGGCAACCTACCAGTCCATTCTGCCCGCCGATTGCCAAATTATTTCTGAACCAAAGCAGGCAGAGTCACCAGGCCCCCTGGTCGGCTTTGCCCTTGGGCTGGCGCAAGCTCAAGCAGATTGGGTGTTACTGTTGGCCTGTGATTTGCCAGGGCTGCAGCGAGAGGTTTTGTGTCGTTGGGCTGCCATGCTACCCACTGAAGAATGGAAGCTAGGTGATGCTCTGGCCCTGTTACCCCGATCGAATCTTGGTTGGGAGCCGCTCTGCGGGTTTTATCATCAGAGTTGCCAGCCCAGTTTGCAAAACTTCATCCGGCAGGGGGGGCGATCGTTTCAAGCCTGGCTCTGCCAAATGCCGGTAACAGAGCTGCCCTGCCCTCCAGAAATGCTATTTAACTGTAACACTATGGCTGATCTTAACTTTTTACAGCATTGAGCCTAAAGCCCACTCCTTTAGCGATGGGAGGGGCAAAGCCATCGCCGCTACCCGCTTCTGCCTCCCCCTTTCCTTAGGTGACATAGCACCGCCTACTGTAACTTAAAGCTCTCTGTAATCCGCTGCATAGCAGTTTCCACATTTTCACGGCTGTTAAAGGCAGAAATGCGGAAATAACCGGCCCCGGCGGCTCCAAAACCAGAACCAGGGGTACCAACGACGTTGCAGGTTTGGAGTAATTTGTCGAAAAAGTCCCAACTGGAAAGGTCGTAGGGGGTCTTTAACCAGATATAGGGGGCGTTGGTGCCACCGTAGACCTGAAATCCAGATGCAGTCAGTTTTTCTCGGATAATGCGGGCATTTTCCATGTAAAAGCGGATCAGGGCTTGCACCTGGGCCTGCCCTTCGGGGCTGTAAACGGCTTCAGCACCGCGCTGCACAATATAAGAAACGCCATTAAATTTGGTGGATTGTCGTCGATTCCACAATTGCCAGAGTTGAACGTTGGATCCATCAGACGCTCTGACTGTCAGGGCTTTGGGAATAACAGTAAAAGCGCAGCGGGTGCCAGTAAAGCCGGCATTTTTAGAGAAGGAGCGAAATTCGATCGCACACTCCTGAGCCCCCTCCAGTTCATAAATTGAGTGGGGCAGGGTTGGGTCGGAGATAAAGGCTTCGTAGGCCGCGTCAAACAGGATAATGGAGCCATTAGCACGGGCATAATTAACCCAGGCTTGCAAATGCTCTTGAGTGGCGGTTGCCCCCGTTGGATTATTGGGAAAACAGAGGTAGATCAAATCCACCCGTTGGGAGGGAATGGTTGCCGTGAAATTGTTTGCGGCAGTGATGGGCAGATAGACTAGGCCTTCGTATTCTCCCTGCTGATTGGCGGGGCCTGTATGACCAGCCATTACGTTGGTATCGACGTAAACAGGGTAAACCGGATCGGTGACCGCGATCGTATTATCGCGACCAAAAATATCGAGAATATTGCCGGTATCGCACTTGGAGCCATCAGAAACAAAAATTTCATCGGCGCTGATGTCGCATCCACGGGCTTGAAAGTCATGTTTGGCAATGGCATGACGCAACCAGTCGTACCCCTGTTCTGGGCCGTAGCCCTTAAACTTAGATCGATCGCCCATGGCTTCAACGGCCTGTGTCATTGCCCGGCGGCAGGCTTCTGGTAGAGGTTCTGTGACATCCCCAATGCCTAAGCGAATGATGGCCGCATCTGGGTTTGCTGCTGCAAATGTATTGACGCGGCGGGCGATTTCAGGAAACAAGTAGCCTGCTTTTAGCTTTAAGTAGTGTTCATTAATCTTGACCATAAGCCCTCAGCTACAAACGCCATTCAATCAGCTTACTGCGAATCGCACCTGCTGATCCGAAGCCCATGGAGGCCGATAGATGGGCTAAAAAAATAAACCCCTCTTGGCAATCCCAAGTCCAGAGGGGTAATTGAGCAGTGTGGCGGGCAAGAATGGCGCTGGTTAGCCAACCACTTTTTCTTTAAACAATTTTCCAGCACTAAAGGCGGGCACCCGTGTTGCTGGAATTTTAATCGGCTTGCCGGTAGAGGGGTTGCGGCCTTCCCGGGCCTGCCGATCGCGAGCCTCAAAGGTACCAAAGCCAACCAGGGTCACCTTTTCTCCTTCGGCGACAGATTCTACAATCGTCTCCAAAATTGCAGTCAGCACCACATCTGCATCTTTTTTTGTCACGTTTGCTTTTTCAGCAATCTGATCAATCAATTCACCTTTGTTCATAAATAGCGACCCTCACAATAGCTGCTGTGATTATACTTAAGCCTTCCAGGAGTGGAATAGCTTTGCTTACAATTGCTTAAAAATTTAGCCCGAAAGGGTTTCCGCTGAAATCGGGACACATAAGAGGATCCGACAAGGATTTACGGCAGCGATCGCAATGACCACAGCGCCAATCCTTGCCCTCCTGGGTGAAGCCAAAGGCCAGGAGTAGGTTTTGCCAGCGGCACTGACGACTAGTGAGAAAGTGGCGCATTTGTTGGCTGGCCTGCAGGTTTGACTGGTGAAAGTTGGAGCTATTTTTTCCTGACTGAATCCTGTAATGAAACGGATCGAGCCAATTGAGCGCCCCTTGTTTGTGCAGCAGCGACAGGGCGATTGCTCCATCCTTAAATTGGCGACTAACCGCATCAACCGTCCCCTGTGACGGCAATTTCTTGGCGAGGTGCTGGGCTAGCCGAACCTGCTGCTGAGCCTGGGATGCAAAAAATTGCCAGCGTTGGCGATCGCTGTTATCTAACCAACCGGAGGGTTCACTGATTAAGGTCAATGCCACTGCTGGCTTGCCGTCTCGACCGGCCCGCCCCACTTCCTGGACATATTCCGATAGCAACGAAGGGGGGTTGTAGTGAGCAATCCATCTGACATCGGGTTTATTGATGCCCATGCCAAAGGCGCAGGTGCAGATTACGAACTCCAGGCGATTACTGAGCCACAGCGCCTCAATCTGACGACGGGTTTCAGACCCCAAGCCAGCATGGTAGGCCGCTGTTTCAAACCCCCGTTGATTTAACCAGTCTGCCAGTTCTTCGCTATCTCGCCGCGATCGCACATAGACTAAGCCAGATTTTCCTCTATGGGTGTGGGCTAGCTTCAATAAAACCTGTCGTCGCTGACGGGGTGACCAGACCGTTTGCACCGCCAGATCAAGGTTAGGGCGGTAGGGGTTGACACGAAAACACTCGGGTTGGTTGAGCCGCAAAATTTGGCTAATCGTGCGCTGTGCATCCGGATCCGCAGTGGCGGTAAAAGCGGCAATCCCCATTCGACTTGCCGCAGGTTTGTGTTTCAGCAAGGCCGATCGCACGGCACCCAAGCGATAGTAGGCAGGGCGGAAGGTTTCACCCCACTGAACTAGACAGTGAGCTTCATCCAAGATCAGGCCGGTAATGACCAGATGGGGATGGCATAATCGCTGCCAGACCGCCTGACTGAGCAGGGTTTCTGGTGACAGGTAGAGCAGGCGTAATTCCCCCCGCTCTAAGCTATGGAGGGTCTGTCGTCGTTGCCCAGCCGGCAGTTCATTGTGCAGCAGTGCAACCTGACGACGAAAGCGGCCCTGGCGTTGGTGTAATTCCTGTACTTGATTTTCCATGAGGGCAATCAGGGGAGAAATTACTAAAGTTAAGCCGCTTTGCAGCAGGGCTGGCAATTGAAAGCAAATAGATTTACCGCCCCCTGTCGGCAACACAATCAGGGCATCTTTTTGAGCGAGTAAACACTGGATAATCTCTGCCTGGGGCGGGCGAAATGTGGAGTAGCCCCAAATTGCCTGAAATTCTGCTTGAACCTGCTCCCAGGTAACAGATGTGCTGGATTGGATCACTCAATTGTCCTGATATACCTTGCAGTCAGGATGCCCAATCTTTTTTTCGTTCTAACAGGGAAGCCCTAAGCTGGATGATTCATCACCCGGTCAATAATGTAGGCTAATCTGTTCCCCTTGCAGTGGCCACCCAACAGGTCAAACAAAAAGCCTGGTGGAACCAGGCTTTGAAAGGGGTTTTTGCCGGATGATGAAGGCATAAAACTAAGGTCGAATTGAACAGGTGAGAGGACAGGATGCATAGACAGTCTGATTACTCGGATCGGCATCTCCACTTAACCAACGTAGCCAACTGACTTCGTCGGGATGGATCCCTTTCAGAGTAAGCAGGGCTGCGCCAAACAAAATACCAAAGAGATTGATCCCCAGTAAGCTCCCAGCAACAACTAAAACCGCACTGGCTGGCATGACAGACTGGAGAACAACTGACAATAGAGCCCCGATCGTTACCATTAAAATAACAAGTGGAAAGCCAATGATGAGGAGACAAACTCCCAATGTAAAGGCCCAAATTAAAAAGCTTTTGAGCATTACCAAATAATAGAACCTTCTGTAGCTCTGGCTGTGTACGAGTGCCATGCTTTTACCTCCTGGGTTGTGCTGATTAATTAAGTTGAACGGAATGCCTTAATAGCGATCCCCACCACTTGGGATCAGTTGATATTCAGTATAAGGAAAGTTTTTAGGCCAGTGTTTGTTTGTTGGATAAATTTACAGTTATGGGAAACTGTTAACTTCTATTGACAGGTCATCAATTAGTTCTGACGTACG
>JBJTUO010000058.1:0-15147 GCA_046080785.1 Leptolyngbyaceae cyanobacterium
CCCCTGGTGCCAGGTGCAACAGATTTTCTCCCGTATTGAGCGCATTACGGGGAGCTGTCCAGGGTTCCAGACAATAAAAATCTTTGCCTTTCAAAGTCCAAAACACCAGGGTAGAAAATTCAGGGCTGTAGGTGAGGGTAAGGCGTTGCCCCTGAGCCCGATCGCTGACACTCGCAGTCGGGGTGGGCAAATTTTGAAAGGCCACATCGATTTCATCCTGGTCAAAGTCAAAGCGACCTGTAAAGGGATGGGTTGCTTTGGTGCGCTGATCTTGAACAGTCGTCGCTGGTAGATCAAAGGTCAATTGTTGTTTATCCGTCACTTGAAAGTAGGGATGAAACCCGGCTGAGAAGGGCATCACCTCACTGGAGCGGTTGGTGTATTGCTGCTGAATGGTCAGCCGATCGCCCCCCAGCGTATAGGTAAACCGCAACTCAAACTCGAAGGGATACACAGATCGGGTCTGATCATTACTTGTCAGTTGCAGCGTAAGACTGGGATCAGCGTCCAGGGATTGATCAACGACCTGCCAGGGCAGATCGCGAGCAAAACCATGCTGTTTTAGGGGGTAGGGTTGCCCCTGATGGGTGTAGGTGTTGTCAGGCAAATTGCCACAAATGGGAAACAGAATGGGAATACCACCCCGAATCGAAAGGGTGGGGTCAGCAAACCGCTCTGCATCCAGATAAAGAATGTCGCGATCTCTGACCTGCCAGCGGGTAATGATGCCCCCCCGCTCTGGCACGACTTCTAACAGAGCCTGAGCGTCTGTACGGCTTAGTACATAGGTCAGATATTGGCGTTGTTGGGTCTGGATAGTTGCCATTCAAATTACCGGGCTGCAATTTCTGAATTGGTTTCATCTAGGCGGGATGCCTCTGGACTAGTCGAGGGAGTCTGATTGGAATCAGTGGCCTGGGGCGTCGTCGCTTCAGGCCCGCCATCAGGAGATTGAGGGGCTGTTGGGGTGAGGGGAGTGCGACCGGGCGAGTTGATGAAGGAATCGCTTGGTTGAGGAAATGCCTGCGGTTGACCGGGTGCGGTGGGTTGCTGCACTGCTGGGGCAACAGGTGCTACTGGAGTTGGAGCCAGGGGAGCGGCAGTAGGAGAGGAAGCTGCCCCGCTTGGTGCTGGGGTCGATCGAGCATCCAGCACCACAGGAGAACTCATCGGTTGCTGAAACCCGCTGGATAAGGTCTGGATCTGGCTGAGAATGTCATTGCCCCGCCCGCCGCCAACGACTTTGGGCTGATAATTTCGTACTTCCACAGGAAGAAACTCCACCTTCATCTGCTGATCTTTCAGGGCAACCCGCATCACCGCCGTATCATAATCACTACGAGAATTACCCCCAAAAATGAAGTTTCCCAGGGAATAGGCGATCGGCCGTCCCTTATATAGCTCTGCCCCCTGCAACACATGGGGATGGTGCCCTACGACTACATCCGCGCCCTGATCCACCGTAAAATGGGCCAACTGCACCTGCCAATCGGCTGGATACTCCGCCAATTCTTGCCCCCAGTGGTAATTGATCACCACCCAGTCTACCTGGGGACGAATGGCCTTAATGTCTTGGGCAATCCGCTCTTCTAAGATTGGATTGGTTCCTGCGGAGTTGGCACCAGCAGCATACTCTTCACCGTAGTAGGCCAGATAGGCAATGCGTTGCCCTTTGACATCAATAATTTCAGGGCGGCGGGCTTCTTCCAGGTTACGGCCTGCTCCCAGATGCAAAATTCCAGCATTATCTAAGGTTTGCATTGTTTCTACCAGGCCAGCGGTTTGATAATCCATAGCGTGATTATTGGCCAGGGTAACCAGATCAATGCCCCCGCTCTTTAAGACATCAACGGCAGCCGGGTCTGCCTTAAAGTTAAATTGTTTTGACATGGCCTCAGTGGATCGAGTCAGAGGCCCCTCTAGATTCACCATCGCCAGATCCACCTTGCGAGTTTCATCCATTTGAGACAACGCTCGCGGGTAGTCGGTGCCGATCGCCTCTGCAAAGGCGTCACTTAGGGTGACATCACCGCCAAACATCAGGCTAACGGTGGGGTCGTTGGGGTTCGCTACCCCCTGATGCTTGGTCACCGGCACTTTTCCTGAAGCCGCCTGCACCACATCCGGTCGCTGGGGGCGCAAGCTGCTGGTGTTGGGGCTCTGGGTAGAAGCCGCTGCGCTCACCTGATCGACTGGCGCTTTGCTATAGCCGACCACACTACCGACCAGGAATGCTGCCACAGCTGGGCCGCTGAAGACCAAGGCCCGTAGGGTTCTAACCCGCTTCTTCCGGCGAATTGTATGATCAACTCGGGACTGGAGTCGCTGTAGCTGTCGGGCTTGCTGGTATTGACGACGGGCTGGAGAGACGACTCGTACCGATCGTCGCCAGAGAATTTCGGGCCGCCCTACCCTCCTGATCGCGATGTGGACCCGATCGACTTTGGCCGAATTCATTTGCCAGATATGCCGACAGACAGAGCGGCTAATCGAATCATACCAGCGATCGGGGAGACGCCGCTGGGGCTGACTGGGTAACTCCACCAGCACCTTAAGACAACCGGGACGGCCAACCCCCACCGTTGCTTTTAGACCATAGGGGCGGAGAGCCTGATTCAGCAAACGAGCGATGGCACGAACGTTACCCGCTCTGGCCAACTTTAAGATCGATGTTTGGGGGGAATTGATCGTATCAGTCATCTCTATCCGTCCTCAACAGTTATCGCTGCAGTGCTGCATCGGTATGACTTGCTGCTCTAGCCCCTACCGCAATCACACCCCTATTCAACTGCATAAAGTCTGAATTGAAGCAAAAAATGTCAAAAAATCCGTTTTTGCAACTGGCTGCAATTAATTGCACAATGGAGGCACATCCTTCAATCAACCAGGAACATGGCCAGTTTGCCTCTGACAATCAAAGATCAACTGTCTGATTTAATCGAGCGTTACCGGTCACGGGTTGACTACCTGGCCATTCGAGTTGAAGCCGCTGAGGGCGCAGATATTCTGCTGCGGGGTAACAAGATTGAGACCTTGAGTGAAGGCATCTCTATCGGTGGCCATGTGCGAGCCTGCCACCGGGGCGGTTGGGGCTTTGCTAGCTTTAACCAGCTGACCTCTTTGCCAGACCGAATTGAGGAATCGATCGCCGCAGCCCGTCTAGTAGGAGAAGATGAAACCCTGCTGGCTCCCATTATTCCAGTGCAGGATACTCGCTGTTTACCCCTCACGGGCAGCGATCCGCGCCAAATTCTTCTGGGCGATAAAAAAGCCCTCTGTCAGCACTATGGAGAAATTTTGCGATCGGTGAGCCCCCAGATTGCCACTATTTCTGTGCGTTATGGCGATAGTTCTCAGCAGGTGATTTTGGCAACCTCAGAAGGCACCTTGCTGGAGCAAGCCTGGGTAGATATGGAAATGCGGTTTGCCGCCACGGCCCGCAATGGAGAAACCGTACAGACGGGCCGAGAAACCACTGGTTCCCGCAAGGGGTTTGAAGATTTGGTAGGGTTGGATGCCCAGGTACGGAGTGCCGCTCAGCGGGCGGTTGACTCCCTGGCTTTACCGCCCGTCCAGGGGGGGAGTTACACGGTGGTGATTGACCCCATTCTGACGGGGCTGTTTGTCCATGAGGCCTTTGGCCACTTGTCAGAGGCTGACATGGCCTACGAAAACCCTGATCTGCTGGAGGTCATGAGTATAGGGCGGCGATTTGGGCCAGATAACCTGCAAATTTTTGATGGCGCGGCACCTGAAGGGCACCGGGGAAGCTATTTTTACGATGATGAAGGCACACCAGCCACCACCACCCAACTGATTCGGGATGGGGTCTTGGTGGGGCGGCTCCATTCCCGGGAGACGGCAGGCAAATTACATGAGCAACCCACAGGGAATGCCCGTTGTCTGAATTACCACTACTCCCCGATCGTCCGCATGACCAACACCTGGATCGAGCCAGGTAAAACCCCTGTCCAGGACTTATTCAATGACATTGAGGTCGGGGTTTACGCCCGTAACTGGCTGGGTGGCATGACTAACGGCGAGATGTTTACCTTTACCGCCGGGGAAGCCTGGATGATTCGCAACGGTGAAATTGCCGAACCAGTGCGGGATGTTACCCTTTCTGGCAACGCCTTTAAAACTCTGAGCGACATCGAGGCGATCGGAGATGATTTCTTTTGGGATGAGTCTGGCGGCTGTGGCAAGGGCGGCCAGAGTGGTTTACCCGTCGGTTGTGGCGGCCCCAGCCTGCGGATTCGCAATGTTGTTGTTGGCGGTGAGGCTAATATTTAGGCGTTGCTGAAAAATAGTATGAATCGAAACGAAGTTTCGAGCATACAGCACTTTTTTCATGCCCAGAATCAGCAATGTCAATATTTAGATTGGTTAAGAGGAACTTCAAGCCATTCCTGTAAATGCTGACGCACTTGTTGGCTAAAGGCAGATCGATCGCCAAACTTTTCAGTCCGCACAGGCTTACGTTCCGCATCCAACGCCCAGCCGTAGTCACTGCTCAGTCGCAGGTTACCTTGCCAGTCTGCGATCGAGAGCATGAGTTGGGGCGCTGGGCTATTATCCACATCCAGCACACGAAATACGTAATTATAGGTGTTTTGGCTGGCGGCTGCGATCGTAGAAGGGTCGCCATAGTGTTGTTGCAGCTTTTCCCGTACCTGTGCGGCCAGCCCTGGTGTTTCCAAATCTTCTAAAGTGCGAACGGCCAGGGTCAGGGCAAAATAAAACTCCTCAACAGGGACAAACTCAAGCTGCATCAGCGATCGATCCTCATTTTCTCACAGTTCCTCATTACCCAGAGTATCAGGGCACGGGGGCGCAGACAAAAAAGGATGCTGGATGCTTGAAATTTTGTTTCAGTTCATCCTGCTTTGCCGCGCCGCCTAGCCAGGTACATAGGCAGAGGTAATCGCCCATAGAATCAGTAGAGCCACACTTCCCAGCACTAAAATAGCTGAAATCGTAACAGCAGCAGGGCTATCGGCCCCTTCAAATTTCATGATTCCCCGATTGAGGTCTGATGCCATAGTTGGCCTCCCTGTGTCTGGTTCTCAAAACAACGAAGTAGGAGTGAACGTGCTGAATTGACTTAGAGCAGACCTTGCCATAGCCACAGCCGATTTAATTGTAGCGACCCTTTCCCCAGACCCCTGAACTTTTAAGCTTTCTATCATTATTATTGACCCGAAAGAGCGGTATTCAGAGATTCGAGAAATTGGGACTGAAACGGTGATTACCGTCATCGAAGTGCTTTCGCCCAAAAACAACGTGAGTTCGACGGACTAGAAAAATCCGTAAAAAGGCTGCAACTGGATTTAATCAATTAGACTTCAGCCATGAACATTATCGTATCCCACCTCGATATCACCCAGATCTTCTGTGACGCGAATGACTTCTGCCAACAATTTGAGCACTATTGGCAGCAACAGCCGCAACTACCTGCGATGCCTGGAGCACGTCTTAGCCGTTCTCGCATGACTTTAAGTGAAGTGATGCACCCCATTCAACTACTTTAATAACCAACCCCAGCGCTTTGCCTATGGACAGGTACAGGCGATGAATCTACCGATTGGCAGTGGTGCGATTGAGAGTCTAATCCATTAGGTGGTCAACTTGCGGCTCAAGGGAAATGGCAAATTTTGGTTGCCTGAACATGCGGAAATCCTCCTGCAAGGTCGCTGTTATTGGGCGGCGGGGCAATGGGATTCCTTCTGTAATATGATTTTGACTGCCAAACTCGATGCTAGACGGCCAGAACTTCTCGAACATAAGGCGAGTGACTTAGTGGCTGCCTAGTACCCCCTTTTTTTCGCATTGCACCCGTCCTGATTCAAGTGGAAGTCAATACTTCAAGGATACGTTGTCTATCCGGCCCAAAAAAGCGAAACCCTACCTTTTGGGAAGGATTTCGCTATTGAATTCCAAATTGGGAAGGTCGTAATTTAAATTGTTCTTCCAGGTCCGGTTTCTACTGGTAAGTCAGTTGTACTGTATTCTGTCCAGGAGCCTTCATACACCCGAACCTTGGGATAGCCAAGCAAATGTTTTAGCACAATGTACTGTAAAGTTGCTTCCCGGCCAGTGCTGCAGGTCACAATAATGTCATCACTGGGTTTAATGCCTCTAACGGCCAAAATTTGACGAATTTCATCCAGAGATTTCAGCTTGCTAGGGTTTTTGAGAGCTTCCTGGGCGTTATCTGCTTCCGTAAAGGTCGGCCAGGGAATATTCCAAGCTCCGGGAATATGACCATTACGAACCCAGATATCCTTTTCTCCCCGAAAGAGATCACCGGGTCGGGGATCAATAAACACAACTCCAGGCTTGCCAATCAGTTCTTTAACTTGCTTCAACGTGACACGAATTGCTGGATTATCTTGTACTACAAGTTGGCTCGTTTGATACTTAGGAAACTCTTTGGTAACAGGTTGACCTGCCGCCTTGTAACCCGAAAAACCTCCATCTAGCACAGCAACATTTTTAACCCCCGATCGCTCTAGCAGGTATGCAACCATAGTTGCACCCAATATATCTCGCCCATCTGAATAGACAACAACCTTGCTGTTATTTTTGACACCAGATTGAGAAAAAATAGCACCTATTTTTTGAGGGTTCCAGTATTGTACGGGAAGAAACCCATTGGGGCCACGAAAGGCAGGATCAGCAATATTAACTGCCCCAGGAACATGACCTGCAATATAATCGAGGGGCGCAGTCCGCACGTCCAGGATACGCAAGTCAGAGCTCTTTGCGTTGGCGGCTAACCAATCGGGTGAAACAAATTGAATCGTAGTGGGAGCGGGGCTAACAGCTTGAGAAGAGTTTGCAAACGCGGGAACTAAAACTAGCGAGGCAATCAGGGCCGTCAGCAGTGCAAACCATTGAGTTTTTCTAAGCTTTGCCCACCGAGATCTCAGGTGCATGAATCTTTTCCTTGTCTTAACTTAAGTAGGTAAGGGGAACTAAAACTACAGTAACTCAATTAGTTTACCGTAGTTGGCAGTAAATGATTTGATAATGCCACATATTCAGTTGGTTTGCAAAGCTACTTATCCCTCATTCGTCACTCTGGGTGAGGAAAAATTGAACCGAACTGCGAAAACTCCTGCAAAACATGAGCCGCATCGTTGACTTCCTAATACATCCATGTCGTCAGGAGGATTTTGCCAAAATTACTGTCCAGCAAAGGAGCCCCCTGATGCGACCCGCCAATACCTGCTGACGGTTAACCCACCGATTCCCCAATGGGAGTGGGTGCGAACCGAGACTTTTCGGCATTTCGGCCCGATTGCCACCAAAATGACGGCCCTGGAGGTTTGCTTTTTGCTGCGCTGGCTGGCCCGCACCTCCAGGCCAGGACAGTGGCAGATTCATCCCCATATCCGGTTTATTCTGGTCTACCGAGATCCTAAAGATGTGGCGGTTTCCCAGTACTTTTTTTATTGCCGTCATCCCCTGCTGGGGGTTAATCCAGACATTACCCTGGAAGCCTTTGTCGATTCCTTCTTTTGATTGATGTGCGTGAACCAGTGGAATATGCAACCGAAGATATTCCTGGCAGAATGTCAGATAGATTATTGGCTCAGCAGACATTGATTCTTCAAAATCACTTCATCAAGTCACTCCAAAGATGCAGGATGATTGAAACGATGTTTCAATCATCCTGCTTTTCAGCAACCTCCAAATTTCCTTTAAAATTTCAAAACCCGCTCAATAAGCGGGTTCCCTACAATCGGAGCGGCGGGATTTGAACCCACGACCCCCACTACCCCAAAGTGGTGCGCTACCAAGCTGCGCTACGCCCCGTTAGCCCAACAATTATAACATACCGTGACGCAGATTGGCACAGTTAACCATTTCTACAGTACGGAATTGGTTCTCGTACTTGAATCAACCGATGATTAAAACACGGTGAGCGATCGTACAGCCTGCAATAGCTGGGGTACGGCTTCTGCTGACCAGCAACCTTCAGCTCGCCGTCCAGTCTGGAGAATTAAATGCACCCCATAGTGATGGGGGTAGCCTTCTACCTCCAGCCAGATGAAGTCGCTCTCCACTTCACAGGTGATTGCTTCCTCCTCCATTAACTCATCGCTGAGCTGTGCCACCGTAGCGGCAAGTTGCTGCAATAAGCGACAGAAGTCCTCAAATTCTGGGACTGTTAATTCTAAAGCCCAATCGTCAGTACCCACCAGTCCCTTAAACTGAGATGCTTCAGGATCCCAGCCCAGCCGCCAGCCAGTTCCTGATTTAACAATGCGTTCCATACCTATCGGGGCGATCGGGGATTGGCCGTTGGAACGGCAGGAGAGCTTTGAGGGGAAGATAGGGGTGTTGGCATCGAAACACGAGCGGTGTTGGCTGTAAACCCATCTACCAGGGCTTGTACCAGCGCATCCCGTTGCACCCGGTTCAACTTTTTAATTGCCGCAATATCTCCTGGGGCCGGGTTACCCCGCACTTGATTGACCCCTGGGTAATCGGCTGTATCCATGGCACCAGCCACTTCCAGATACTCCGCCAGGGTCAATTTCCAATCCAAACGAAAAACGGGCGGGCGGCCTTTCGTGTAAATATGATAGCGAATTAGACGACTTACCAGCGTATTGTCTGGATTAACCTTTCCCGTTTCTAGACTGACGTACTGGTTTTCTTTAGGAAAATCCGGTAACTTTTCGTAGACCACTCGCCAGACTTCATCGCTGCGTACTCGCTGCGCACTCGCTGGGCTGTCGGGCAGGGGCGCGATCAAAAATATAATACCTGTGACCACCCCTAAGATAGCAGCAGCTACCGGGCCAGCCCCAGGCAATAGGGAAACGTCAGTTAAGCTTCGGCCACGGCTGTTCACGGGCGATCGACTCCAGTCACTTGACGACAGACAACTTCACCATATAACAGCAGCGCTTTATTCTCCGATAATTTCTGGTTGGGTGAGCTCGTCAGACATCTCAACAATCGCCCGCAGGACTGGCTTCATGGAAGCATCGTCTGCCCCATCAAAGTCTTCAAACCGACGGCGCTTGGCTCGATTTGCAACCTGGACGGTAATTCGATAGCGGTTGGAGGCGGCAGTAATTAAATCATCAGCTCGGCGCATCAATTGATTAGGGTCTAGAGTAGGTCGCTTATGCATTACAACTCAGTCGTTCTATAGAAGTTTTTTTAGTTTAGCAAGAGTCATCCATCCTGGCGTAACCAAACCTCCTGAAACCTTTCAATTTGCCGGTTGGAAGCGGGGGGTGTCAGCGGTAAAGTCGATGCAAAATTCTTCCTTTTTACTTGCGGTGACAGCCCCCTGGCCTCCTTGGTTGAGAAAGTTGCCTATCGAGTTAAGACTTCCACCGTTCCCTGTTGCCCATCAATACGAACTCGCTGCCCATCTCGCAAAAGATTGGTGGCGTTGTGAATATCCATAACTGCCGGGATGCGATATTCCCGTGCGACGATCGCCCCATGGGATAGGCGACCACCAACCTCTGCAATCAGCCCCCCTGCCTTAGCCAGTAGGGGTGCCCACCCTGAATCTGTATAGGGTACAACGACAATCGTTTCCCGGTCTAATTCGGGTAAGGTTGCCAAACTATGTACGACTCTAATGCGTCCTTCAACCTGACCAGGGCTGGCCCCAATGCCTTGCAATTGCTTACTGACGGTCTGCCTGCGTTGCGGTATGGGTTGAGGCGGGTCGATGCCGTAGACCAAAAAGGGAACAGACTCTAACTGCCTATCTTGTTCAAGTTGGGTTTTGCGTTGGGCAATTCGATTGCCTAAATGAGTGGCAAAGTCTCGTGCCCCATCCGGTTCTTTCAGAGTTGCTTCCAGTTCTACCAGGCGCTTTACTTCCCAAAACTCTAAAAAGAAAATATCACCGGGCTGGAGCAACATTGCGGTGTCTAACCAATATTGCTCCAGGGCCACAAAACTCCAACGCAACTCAGCCAGCAAGCGGCTATAAACTTGGGTTACCCGGCCCTTGAGCCGAAATCGTTGTTGCACGCCTCGTTTTTGGGTTTGGACGATGGGGGCAGGGCTGACGGGATGCAATAGAAGTTCTAGAAACAGGCTCTCCAGGGGCTGGGGGGCCTCTCTCCAGGTTGGTACAGCAATATCCGTCCCCACTTCACTTAAGTAACCATACTGCTGGAGCCACTGATCAAACTGTTCTGGAATTTTGCGATTGTAACGGGTAAGGGTTGCCAGATCGAGGCGATCGCCCTGCAACACATCAGACCCTAATTCCTGCCGAATAGAGAGAGCCAGGGCCTGCAGCGATCGCATCGCTGCTACTTCTGGAGTATCACTATTGTCAATCTGCTCGTCCCTAACTTTTCCAAGGGCTTTGCGGAAAGCGGCGCTGAGAGGGGCCAAAATACTGTAGTAGGTAGCGGTTTTGAGTTGGGCCAAGATCAACTCAATTCGAGGGAGTAAGGACTGGGAAGACTGACCCGCAGCAGGGTGGTGGGTTAGCTCGGCGATCGTGGGGGCCAACTGGGTCTGGTAATCTTGCTGAAAGTCTCGCTCTAATTGGCGTTCGCGCTGCCAGAGACGGAGCAAGCCGGGCACATTTCGCACGGTTGATCGGAGGGGCGGTTTACTAATGGCAGCCCCACGGGTTAGAAACTCCAGACTTTCTGGCGGCAACCCCATGCGGCGGAAAATTTGGCCTAACAGGGTGGCATTGAAATAGGCCCGGGAGTGATGCAGCGTTGCCGTTTCATTAAAGTTGAGGCCACTGGCCTGGTTGCCCAGCACGAGGGTAAACAGGTCACCCCACACCCCACAGGTCAAAGGCCGATTAATCGACCAAGTCAGGGGGCAAATCAACCCAGGAATCACCTCTGCTGCGATCTTGCGCGTCCAGATAGGGCTAAGGGTTGTAATCGGGCGGGTTTGTAACAGCCACAGTTGTTGGCCATCGTAACTCCACTCCACATCCTGGGGCACCCCATAGTAATGGCTTTCCAGGCGGCGGGTGAGCACAGCCACCTGCTGAATCAAGTCTGGCGGGGTATCTCCCTCCCCCTCAAGGGGGAAGCTGTAGTCATTAGTCAATCCGATATGGATGCCATTTCTTGCCGTGGCAGGAGAAATTACTGCATCAGGAATGGTGACCCGGTAACTTTCGGGCGTCACCTGCCCAGAAACAACGCGACTGGCAGCTCCCGGTAAGGCTTCAATCACCACGTCTTCTCCCTGACGGGCAATGGGATCACGGCTGAAGGCAACGCCGGAAAAAACGCCCTGTACTTGTTGCTGTACCAGAACTGCCATGGCCATCTCTGGTAACCCCCGATCGCGACGATACTGACTTGCCGCCGGAGTGTTATAGGAGTCTAGGCAGCGCAGAATGGCAGGGAGCAGATCGTCGCGCTGGGTAATGCTGAGCAGGGTTTCGTACTGGCCCGCCGCAGATGCGGTTGCCGTATCTTCCCCGATGGCGGACGATCGCACAACCAACGGCTGACCGGGGGATGGCTCTACCAGATCCAGCAGGGGGGCTGGGTCATCCCCTGGCATCAGCACCCAACCCATCGGGACGGGATAGCCTGACCGCTTGAGAGCGGCGAGGGTAGCAGTCTTATGTCCTACTTTTTCTGGATCTAGAGCCTCGTTCAGGGTACGAATACCCCGATCGCCCCGAAAGAATTGGAATACCGACCGGGAACTGGCCTGCCCTACCTCTGGTTGCAAATCTAGGTCGTCGGGGATTTTGGTATAAATCCAGCCCAGGAGGACTGCCAGCACGATCGCTGCCCCAATCAAGCCAGACTCCTGGGGATGACGTAGAGCCGTCATCAACGGAAACAGAATCAGAATGCCAAGGCGGCCCTGGTTACGCTGACGAAAGATTGTAAAACTGATGCCCCCAATCAGAAACACCAGCATGGCCGCAATTGGATCATGGGCCGTGTAGCCCCAGACAACATTGGTAGTTCCTGCCCCGCCGCCAACCCAGTAACGCCCCATCACCAGGGCAATCAGGGCAATCATCTCCCACTCTGGGTTGGCAGGAAAAAAATAGCGAGCTAGCAGGACGGCAGCAACCCCCTTTAGGGCCTCTGACAGTACAGCCAAAATACCGACGAGACGCCCGCCGTGATAAAAAGCTGCAGAGACGCTCAGGTTACCAGTGCCAAGGCTGTTTAATTTTTTCCCGGTCAGCCCGTAGGCAATCCAGCCGATCAGGGGTAGCCCACCCAGTAGTGGACAGAAAACAAAAATGATCAAGGCTCCCCATACCTGATTTAGAGTCATGAATGCTCGTACTCAATCCAACAACAGGTCTAGAGGGCGTGCCGATGAGTCGTCAGGAAAGACCTGCTACGGCAACATAGGATAGTGCAGGCCGTTGCCATAGCCATCGTCACTGGTTGCAGCTAACTCTGGTATTTGCTCCACCATCGGTAGAGAGCCTCTCACATCTCCGGTCTCAATGTAGCCGATATAAAGGGCACCGGGTGCAATATCGAGGGAATTAGCCAGCACATCTCCTTCTAACCGGGCAGTTTGGCCCAGGGTCAATTTTTCTTCCACCACGATCTGGGCTTTCACCACCCCATTGACCAGGAGATTTTTTGCCCGTAATTCTGCCCCTTCTACTAGGCCAGTAACCGAAATTTCCATATTTCCCCTGACCTCGACATTTCCATGAATAATGCCATTTACTTTTAAGTCACCCTCTACAAAGAGGTCTCCCTGTAGCTCTGACTGCTCTGCAACATAGGTGCAGTCAGGCAAGCAGGGTTGGGTCGGTTTGTTATTTCTTAGCATCGCTTTGACGGTTAGCATAACTCAGTAGGGGATGCGGGTAACGCTCCCATGGTCGAATTGATGATGCACTGGAAGGGAATAGCGATAACCTTCTTTGATTTATTATGCGCTGGAACGGGGATCTTGATCCAGGTGCAAGCCCCTTTCTACAGGTGTAAATAGTAACAGCATCCCCCTCCCTTAGGGCTATTCTTTACCAATCTCGTGTTTTAGCTGCATCTTAAGCTTAGGACTCAGCGCCAGCAAATTAATCAATTCATAGGTAACTGTAGCGGCTGCAAGAGATGTAATCTCAGCATGGTCGTAAGCAGGGGCAACTTCCACTACATCCGCACCAATGACAGAGAGACCTGCCAACCCGCGCAGTACACCTAATAACTCACGGCTTGTCATTCCGGCAAGTTCTGGCGTTCCAGTGCCAGGAGCATGGGCGGGATCAAGCACATCAATGTCGATCGATAAATAGAGGGGATGATCCTCAACCCGTTCTCGAATGCGCCTTACCACGCCCTCAATCCCGATCGTTTCAAATTCATCGCAGTGAACGATTCGGAAGCCGAGTTCCTGGTCTCTAGTCAAGTCATTCCGACTGTAGAGTGGACCGCGAATGCCAATGTGCATCGAAGCATCATCGCGGAACAACCCTGCTTCTGCGGCCCGACGAAAGGGCGTGCCGTGGGTATAGGGTGCGCCAAAGTAGGTGTCCCAGGTGTCGAGATGGGCGTCAAAATGAACTAAAGCAACGGGGCCGTAGCGTTGATTGATCGCCTTCAGCAACGGATAGGCGATCGTGTGATCGCCCCCCAAGCTAACTATTGCGCCGCACTGTTCCAAAAGTTCAGATGCAGCCGCTTCGATTTGCTCGATCGCCTGATTAATGTGATACGGATTGCAGGCAATATCCCCTGCATCGGCAACCTGCTGCACCCTAAACGGTTCTACATTGTAGGCAGGATGGTAGTGGGTTCGCAAATGCCGCGACGCCTGACGAATTGCCTGGGGGCCAAAACGTGCCCCCGGGCGAAAACTGGTTCCCGCGTCAAAGGGAATGCCAATGATTGCGACATCACAGGAGGGCACATCCCGCAATTCTGGCAAACGGGCAAAGGTAGAAGCCCCGGCATAACGGGGCAGCACTGTACCGTTAATGGGCTGAATGGGAACAATCTCAGGATTTTGCATAACAAAAATTGGATTGGGAGCAAAAAATGGTGATTTAAACTAATGCGCTAGTGATGGGGGGTGCCCCCCGTCGTAACGACACCGTGAATAGCGGCGATCGCGGAACTGTTTTGAAACTCCTGGCCGATCGCAGCGGCAATCCCTCTAGTAATGTGGTTTGCCATCCTACCGCCCTTTTCGGCCGTTGCAGCTTTGGCAGAAGAAAGTACGCCGGATGCAGGAACCCATTCTGGCCGCAGGGGGAATACATCGTAGCTAGGAAATTCCACGGGAGGCACATCGGGAATTAAATCCAACCTGACCAGCTTGGGGTAATAGTGTGCCATGAGTGAAGTTTCGATCACTGCCGCATGTTCTAGGGCAAAGCCCGGAAACCCGTCGGGAAAGACCTGATTAAGAATATCTTGGGTGAGAAAATCCCAGTATTCTAGCCGCATGACTCGTAGATTAGGCCCCCCGCCGACATCCCGAATGGCCAGTTCAATGCCTTCAGTCAAAAACCATTGGTTCTCATAGTGACCATTCACGACTACAACTTGTCTTGCGCCCTGACGCGCTAGCTCCCGCACAACATCACGCAGTAGCTGAATTAAGCTATTTCCATCCAGGCTCGTGGTTCCAGGAAAGTGCTGTCCGCCGCCAGATTTTGGCTGGGATTTGTAGCCATAACTAAAAGTCGGTGCAACAATACCGTTGATTTGCTCGGCAACACTTTGGGCCACCGATGTACTCAGGAGTGCATCTGTACCCAGCGGCAGATGGGGGCCATGCTGTTCTAACGCACCACAGGGAATCAAGACGATCGCGTCTTTGTCTTGAAGTCGCTGCTGATATTCAATCCAACTTAAGGAACCCATCATGAGTGGATGCATAGAGTACTCACTTCTTTTCAAGAAATTTGTAGAACTGAAAGCGGTGTCGTACAAGGCGAATGGGCAGACATTCAATGAATTGTTAAATTCTTAACTGGAGCCACTCTAGCATCAAAAAAAGAAATATTTTCACCCTTCGATCTAAATAATTTGGTAGAAATCTAGGGGTATGTTTTAAGGCGGGAAACCCTCTAAGTGAAAGGGGTTGGAGCGATGTGCTTTTTGGGACTGACGCGCCAGTGGAAGTGCGCCCATGTGATCAACGACCCACTCAAATAAATCAGGAAACTCATGATCAAATAAG
>JBJTUO010000059.1:0-15337 GCA_046080785.1 Leptolyngbyaceae cyanobacterium
TGTTGAATTATGACTTGACATGCCTAAGCTTAAGACCCGCAAGGCAGCTGCCAAAAGATTCCGTGTCAGCGGCAACGGAAAGTTTATTCGTCGTAAGACTTTTAAGAGTCACATGCTGGAACATAAAAGCCCTGCTCGTAAGCGGCGTTTATCAGGGATGGCGGTTGTGCATGAGCGGGATGCCGAGAATGTTCAATTAATGTTGCCCTATCACTAAGGTGACTGACCGGGCAGGGTAAATGATCGAAATGGCCTGATACTTCTGAGACTGAAGGGGAACTGGGAGAGATGACACGGGTAAAGCGCGGTAATGTGGCTCGTAAGCGCCGCAAGAAAATTTTAAAGCTGGCAAAGGGGTTTCGGGGCTCTCACTCAAAACTCTTTCGCACAGCCAACCAGCAGGTCATGAAGGCGCTGCGTAACGCCTATCGCGATCGCCGCAAACGGAAGCGTGATTTTCGTCGCCTCTGGATTACTCGCATTAATGCAGCGGCTCGTCAGCATGGCATGAGCTATAGCAAGTTAATGGGCAACCTGAAGAAAGCCGATATTCAGATTAACCGCAAGATGCTAGCGCAAATGGCTATTCTTGACGCTGCGGGGTTTGCCCAGGTGTTAGAGCTGGCGGTTTCTAAGGTCAAGTAGCAGTGCGTCCCGCAATGATCTGAGTCGTTGAGACTGAAGCACTTACTGGTTTTAAGTTGCGTGGGCTGGTTCTGCTGGCTGCTCCTGCCATCAGCTTCTGCTGATTTAACTACGATTCGTCAGCGGGGTAAGCTGATTGTTGCGGTTAAGGATAACCTCAACCCCTTGGGGTTTCGCGACCAGCAGGGGCGGCTCCAGGGGTTTGAAATTGATATCGCCCGGCGATTGGCTCAAGAATTGTTGGGTCGCTCTGATGCGGTGATTTTCAAGCCCGTCTTGAATCAAGAGCGACTGGTAGCAGTTGTCAATCGGGAGGTGGATCTGGCGATCGCCCAGATTACGGTTACTCCTAACCGACTGCGCCTGGTTAACTTTAGCCCTATCTACTACCTGGATGGGGTTGCTCTGGTTACCCAGGATAGTACCGTGCAATCTAGCTCCAATCTGGCTCGTCGAGCGATCGCTGTCCTGGCAGGCTCTACCACAGAGGTTACTATTCGTCAGCGCTTCCCCCATGCCCTAATTGTGGCCGTAGCCTCCTATGACGCCGGACGAGGGGCGCTAGAGTCAGGTGAGGCCGTGGCATTTGCGGGTGATGTCACGGTTTTAACGGGATGGGTGCGAGAGTTCCCTAGCTACCGGCTGCTGTTGCCCACCTTATCAGCCGAAGGGCTGGCCATTGCTTTGCCCAAGGGGAGGCAGTACGAAGACTTAAATCGCAGTGTTTATACGCTGCTGTCGCGCTGGCAGAGGGATGGCTGGTTAGAGCAACGGGCTGCCTTTTGGGGCTTACCAACGCCACGGCAGCGGTCGCGCCCGCCAGCACCAGAAAATGCCAACGCTAAAACTCCACTTCTTGCGGGGCCCGGGGAAAGGGAATGACATCCCGAATATTCCCCATGCCAGTCATAAACTGCACCAAACGCTCAAAGCCCAAACCAAACCCTGCGTGGGGAACGGTACCATAGCGGCGCAGATCCAGATACCACCAGTAAGCAGATGGATCTAAGCCTTGGGCTTGAATCCGTTGCTGCAGGACATCTAAACGTTCTTCCCGTTGGGAGCCACCGATAATTTCGCCAAGTTTGGGTGCCAGGATATCCATGGCCCGCACGGTTTTACCATCCTGATTGAGACGCATGTAAAACGCTTTAATTTTGGCAGGGTAATCAGTCACAATCAGCGGGCGTTTAAAGTACTCCTCCGCAAGATAGCGTTCGTGTTCTGATTGCAGATCCAGGCCCCACTCTACGGGATAGTCAAAGGTCTTGTCAGACCGCTCTAACAGGGCGATCGCCTCGGTATAGGTAATTCGGGCAAATTCATTATTGATAATATTCTCAGCGGTCGCCAACACAGAGTCGTCAATGCGCTGATTGAAAAACTCCATATCTTCTGGGCAGGTTTCCAGCACCTGCTGAAAGATGTGTTTGAGGAAGGCTTCGGCCAGTTCCATATCCCCTTCCAGATCGCAAAAGGCCATTTCTGGCTCCACCATCCAAAACTCCGCCAAGTGGCGGGAGGTATTGGAGTTTTCGGCCCGAAAGGTTGGCCCAAAGGTATAAACATTAGAAAAGGCCATGGCCATGATCTCGGCCTCAAGCTGCCCACTTACGGTCAAGTAAGCCTGCCGCCCAAAAAAATCCTGGCTGAAATCGATTGCATTCGTCTCTGTCAGGGGCAAGTTTTTCAAGTCCAGGCTGGTGACCGTAAACATCTCCCCCGCCCCTTCACAATCACTGGCACTAATGATGGGGGTGTGAATCCAGAGAAAGCCCCGCTCTTGAAAGAACTGGTGAATCGCAGTTGCAGCCGCATTCCGCACCCTGTAGACGGCACCGAGGGTATTTGTTCGCGATCGCAGGTGGGCGATCGTCCGTAAAAACTCAAAAGAATGACGTTTCTTTTGCAGGGGGTAGGTATCTGGATCGGCATCTCCAAAGACAACCAATGCATCGGCTTTCACCTCAATTCGTTGGCCTTTGGCGGGCGATGCCACCAAGATTCCAGTCACTTCTACAGAGGCCCCGGTGTTGATGCGCTTCATCGTTTCTGCATAACCTGGTACATTCGTTGCAACGACGACCTGTAGCCCAGCCAGAGAAGAGCCATCATTGACTTCCACAAAGCTAAAGTCTTTTTGTTCTCGTTTGGTGCGAACCCAGCCTT
The DNA here is from genome assembly GCA_046080785.1 of Leptolyngbyaceae cyanobacterium. Taxonomy (GTDB): domain Bacteria; phylum Cyanobacteriota; class Cyanobacteriia; order Leptolyngbyales; family Leptolyngbyaceae; genus JBJTUO01. The sequence goes on from JBJTUO010000059.1 coordinate 2,815, forward strand.
TGATCGTCACTGTTTCACCGGGTTGCCCTGAACGGAGGAGATCCAGGATGCGTCGAGTCATAGCTAACCACTAACTAATAATAATGCTGCATCTGAGGGCTACCACCGCAAGGCGGGACAAAAAGGAACTCAGTTCCTTTTTGTATCATCATAATCCCCACTTTTGTGGGGACTAGTTTGTCCCGCTTTAAGCGGATACCCCATCTGAGTGTAGCGTTGTTTCAGGGGCAAGGTTAACCACGGGAAGAATGGCCAGGCTGTAAAATAATCTGGTGTCCCAATAGCAAGCATGATGAATGGTAGTGCCATCTAGGGACACTCAAATTCAAACCATCCATTTAGGGAGATTTGTTTGTGAAAGAAATTTTGATTAGTTTGGGTGTGATGGTTGCCTGTCTGGTACTTCTGGTTGTTTCTCAAATAATGGGAGTTCCCAGCAGCCAGGAAACCGCGATCGCAGGAGAGTTATCGACTGCGCCCGTCTCTCAAGTCGCAGTCGCCCCTACCCAAATCCCTTCATCCCCAGAAATCACTGATCTGACAACCATTGCCCAAGCAGGAGAACCTTCTATGATTACGACCCCTTCCGGCCTACAGTATACCGATCTGGTCGAAGGTAATGGAGCCGCCCCCCAATCAGGTCAGACGGTTTCTGTCCATTACACCGGCACATTGGAAGATGGCACAAAATTTGACAGCTCTCGCGATCGCAAACAACCCTTTCAATTTACGTTAGGGGCGGGCCAGGTCATTAAAGGCTGGGATGAAGGCATTGCCAGCATGAAAGTTGGAGGTCGGCGTCAATTGGTAATCCCTCCTGAGTTAGGCTACGGTTCCCGAGGCATTGGCCCCATCCCGCCTAACTCTACCCTTGTTTTTGATGTTGAGCTGCTCAACATCAGCTAGTTTTATTGCCCAACAAATAAGGCATGGTGATGCAAAAACTGCCAACCATGCCTTTTTGATAAGTAGTTGAACTCTGTTGAATACACCCCCTCTAGTCCCCCTTTGTTCTAGCGCAGCGGCGCGAAGCGCGGGGACGGCGACAGCCGGGGGTGATACCAAGTAATTTTTTATGACTAGGTACTTAGCAAGACATTTTAAGCGAAATCACGGCGAAGTCGATCTTTTCGCAGGGCAATCACAATGTTCCAGACACCGCTAATCAGGAAGTTAATTCCCACCAAAATACCCAAGAATGCCAACGAATTAACTGGATTGAGGGACCAGATTAAAATCCCTAAAATCACAGAAATGACACCGCTCAGCAGCACCCATCCCCAGTTTTGAGCCGGGCGCATCTTAAAGGCCAAAATCACTTCAAAGCAGCCTTCAACAAAGACAAAGATGCCGATCGCGATCACGACAGATAAAATGCCGACAAACACATTGCTGAGCAGTAAAACACCTAGGATCAGTTGCAGAGCACCGATGAGTAATTTGACCCAAAAATCTCCCAACTGGCGGTCCCTAAAGGCATAGAAAATACGAAAAATACCACCAATGATAAACAGCCATCCCAATGCGATGACTAAAATAGCACTGGTTATAAAGGGCCTGAAGATGGCAATCAGACCCAATATGATCAGAAGAACCCCAATCGCTATCTCCACGCCCTTTGAGCGACCTTCTGTTGCAACGACTTCATCTGGACTCATTGCATCTTTCCTTCCATAACATAAAACAGTTTTGAGAGGATTTTACCCTGGTATTCTGTTTTGTAAAAGAAATTTCCTTAGAAATAGGTGCAGCTACCGTTCATTGGGAGATACCACTCATCAACTGTTGCACATCATGGAGTTTTCGCAGTGCCTGTCCACTGTTGAGCAACTCGGTGACGGCCTCTACGCCAGTTTTGATCGAGGCCGCTAGCCCACAACGCCAGAGATAAAAGCCACTATTCCAGACGACAGATTTGAAAAACTCTGAAGGTTGCCCCATGAGAGTACTTTGCATCAAGTTAACTGTCTCAGCAGTGGAAGTTAAGGGCACATTGGCCCCAGCAAATCCGTATTCGTGGGGGTGTAAAAACAGGCGGTCTGAGCCCAGCCCAATAATGCCTGTGCGCTCTCGTGGCAAATCGCAACTGCCTTCCAGCCCTTTAACGGTGGTCAAATGCTGCACCCCCCGTCGTTGTGAGGCATCCCGCATCATTAATTCTGTTGGGGGGTGAACAAAACCTGCAACAACATGGGCTGATCCCAGGTAAGGGCACCAGATCAGCTCGATGGTGGCAAAGGGAGGCCGCTTACCAATCTGCTCTCGATAGGGTACCAACCCCTGAGCCAGGGGAAAGTGGGTCGGTAAATGGAGGAATCCCAAACCACTGGTTTCTAAAATCTGTTGCACCATGGGTAGAGACAGGCCAGCCCAGTCGACTCCCAAGCCGCGCCACAAATCAATCAGGGGTTCTCCTTCCTTGGTTGGCATGCGATCGCCGCCATGCTGCAGTATAGGACATCCCGCTGTAGCCAAAATCAGGGCTGTAAGGGGGCTAATTGGTGCAGTGCGCGATCGCCCATCGTAGGGAGACCCCATTACCAGGAGGGGGAGGGTGGTTTGAATTGGCGATAGGTTTGGCCCCAGGTCTTCATAGGCATCCAGCATGCCCGCCAGTTCTTCTCCGGTTGGGCGACGAATGCGATGAGCAATCATGAAAGCGCCGATTTGAGCTGGGGTTGCTTCCTGCAAAAGCATCATCTGGGTGGCGGCAGCAGATTCTTGTCGGGTCAGGGCCTCCCCTGTATGAACACCACTTCCCACTTTTCGCAATAATTTTCGGAAGGCAAGGCTCATAGTCATTTTTGGATGAATCGTTCAGATAGGGTCAAGTGTTCCCCGGTGTCTAAACCAGAGGAGAACCGGATTCGTAATCAAGAATGGGCAGGGGAGAGGCACCAAATTGACCAGGCACGAGAGTGCAGGCCAGGTTAAAAAAATGCTGAATCGGCGGAATTTGCAGGCGATCGCGGCTAGTAACCATGACAACCTGGCGAGTCAGGGGTGCGTCTGCCAGAGAATTAAGCGGGGCATCGGGGGGAACCGCTGGGTCACCAGCGGCGATGGGTCTAATCGCCAGGGTTGGGTCAAGGTAGGCTTCTACCAGGGCAGTCTCTGGCAAGAGGGCGATCAGGTTACCCTGGCGAATCACGCCCCGAAAAGCATCGGGGGTATTTAACTCCAGCGCTGCTTTTAAGGGCGTACCCCGTCGTTCAAATTGCTCCTGAACAATGCGTTGCATCCCGTAGCCATCCTTAAACACGACCTGAGAGTAGACAGCGAGAGCGTCCCAGGGCACCACCTCATAGTGGCTGAGGGGATGATCAGCAGCCATTAACAGCCGAATCGGTTCGTCATAGAGCACCTGAATCACCATTTCTGCGCTACTCGTCAAAAAGCGATTGTTCATGACAATTGCCAGATCCACCAGACCATCCTTCAATACTTTGAGGGCCCGATCGCTGCCGAGGGCTGTAACCCGTAATTGGACTTGTGGATAATCTTGACAAAATTGTTGTAAGACAGGAGGCAGATGGTAAGCGCAAATAGAGTGAATCACGGCAACGCAAAGCTCAGGTTGCTTACCCGCCATTAGGTCATTCAATTCACTGGTGGCCTGTTGCCACTCTTGGCAGATCTTGCGGGCGCGGGGTAACAACAAATTGCCAGCGATCGTCAACTTGGCCTGGTTTGAACGATGGAATAGGGTCACCTTTAAATCAGCCTCTAATCCTTGAATTTGACGACTGATAGAAGATTGGCTGACCCCACACTGCTGGGCTGCTTGCTGAAAGCTGCCCGTTTCTGCCACCGCTAAAAAAGCTTGCATCTGCTCTAACCGCATAGATCAATGAATCGTCATCCCCGGCCCCATCGGAGAGTTTGACTTGTTGTGACCTTAATCGATTCAACCCGGTGATTTAGTAAGGATTGTTACAGCTTGCAAATCCGATAACTACTTAGGAGCCTGTCGGACTAATCGGGAAATTGCCCTTTCAGTCGTGTTTAGAGGGATCATCAGTCGCCCTGAATTAAAATTCGGGCTCATCGCTCAAGTCCGTTCCAACGGAGTAAAAGAACTGGGATGAGGGATTCTGAGTCCATGTCAATGGACTTTTGCTGTAAGCCAGGAAATTGATTTCCTGGCGAGAAAGACTTGAAGCCCTGATTGCCTGACAAAAGGTCTAATGTAGGTTGGTGTTGAGCAATGCGAAACCCAACACAAGTAAAGATTTCTACGGTAGAACCGGGCCTTCCAGAGTTTTGTTAGTCAACCAGCTTGAAGCCAGTTTTTCCGACAGGCTGCTAGATATGAAAAATTACCCGACAAAGGGAGACTACAGGGGCCTGGTCAGTAGCCCCTCCTGCCGCAAAAATTCCTGGGCCACGTCAGCCGGTTCCCGCTGTTTGCCGTTGACCTCGTAGTTTAGTCGCCGCATGGTTTCATCCGTAATCTTGGGAGCAAGGGCATTGAGGGCACCTGCCATGGCAGGATGGGCTGCTAAAACACTGGCTCTGACGACAGGGGCCACCTGATAGGGGGGATAAAAGTTGCGATCGTCCTGGAGCGGCACCAGATCCATCACAGTCAACTCCCCATCGGTGGAAAATGCCAAAATAGCATCGGCCTGCCCACTGGCGATCGCCTTATAGCGCAGCCCTGGATCAACGGTAACCACTTGTTTAAAGTCAAAGTTGCCATAAAGCTTCTTTAATCCAGGCAGGCCATCCTCCCGTTGCAAAAACTCTGGCGGTGTGACAATCCGCAGTTGGTTGGCATGGGCAATCAGATCCGAGATGGTTTTAATGCCATAGCGCTGGGCCACTTCTCGCGTCACCGCCATGACGTTGGTACTGTTCATGGGGGAGGGCTTGAGCCAGACCAGGTTAAATTGGTTTTTATAGGCCTGAGCGACAGTATCATAAACCTGTTTTGGGTCATTGTTTTGCGGCAACTTGAGCACGGTGAGCAAGGCCGTCCCTGTATATTCTGGGTACAGGTCAATTTGCCCACTGAGCAAGCCCGCCTGAGCCACTGGCGTGCCCCCCAGATTCAGCTTGCGTTGCACCTTGATACCGGCATTTTCTAGAACAGAGGCATACATCTCGCCCAAGATGAAGGATTCCGTAAAGTCTTTGGAACTGACGGTAACAGTTGAACCAGGAATATTGCCAGGGTTGGAGCAGGCAACAATACTCCCCGCCAACAACAACGGCAGAACAACGAGCAGAAGTAAACGACGAATGATTGTCATGATTTAGCCATAAGAGATTTGCAATTAAACAAGGTACCCGCCGTAGGGATTTTATTTTCACGCAAGTCCCTAACTCGGATCGAGCCAGCAATGCTTCAGTTTGCGATCGACTGGGATCGATATCTTCATAGACCGCCTTAGCCAGCATGCGCGAATATTCACCGTTATAATGATTAAAGAGAAGAACAGTTTTATCAGGTCAGTTCATAAACTTCTTCTCTAGAAAACTCACAGGGAATAGGATTCCTTGCCTTCTAACTGAAGGATTTAAGGTTCCAAAAAACTTATCCCACAGACCTTGAATTCCATAATTTCCTTGGAAACTAGTATGATGCAAATCATGAAAGTCTGATGGCACAAAGAAGAGTGATAGGGAGCTATGACCTTCCAAGTTATAAGCATTGCCTACGATAGTCCAAGCACAAAGCTGAGTAATGTCATACCCAAATATAAAGACAGGCAAGAGATCGCAGAAGGTAACCATGATGTATTCAAACAAAGTTTTATGTCCGGCAACAAAACTAGAAGTGTCCTGAAATTCATGGTGCTTGAGGTGTTGTTTTCGCAAGAATCTATTTTTGTGAAGAGAGTAGTGAGCAATGTAAAACAAAAAGTCAGCCACAGCAATTTGCATCAAAAACCATGCAAAATTCAACAGAAAATTGTTGCCTCGATGTACTTCTGGTGCTAGGAATAGTACAATAAATGCTGAAATAAAAGCCTTAACCTCCCCAAAGAGAATGCCTTGTGCTGTAAACGTTGGAAATACTTGTTCTCTAATTGGCTGAACTCTTACGGTAAGTTTTACCTTTAATGCAGCATTTCGTTTAATTACTTTTTCAATCAAGAAGCCAATGCTATAAAATGAAATGCTGCCAACCAGCCAATATAGAGCCACCTCTGCAATGAAATTGAGTTCGATGTTTTGTAGGATAAAGTAAAAAACCTGTTGAATTATCGCACAGAAAAATGCGACCTTAAAATAGAATTCTAACTCACCCATAAAAGCACATAATTGCTTCATTTATACAACCTCCTCTAGCTTTGAGACCAGCTATAGGGGTTCTCAGTTTAATGAGATACAAATTTTCTCAGCTTCAGCCCCCCCCAGCTTTCCGCCTGCTAAGCTCCACCCTCATGCTCCCCTTACTTAAGGGGGGTTGGAGGGTTCTCGCCGTGTACTTCATTCAAGTCAAATCCGCTATAGAAGCAATGTCTTCATAGACGGCATCGGCCACCAAGCCCGAATATTCACCGTTGTAGTTGGTAAATTCAGCCGGTGCTCTGCGAATATTGGACAGGCGAATCTGCCAGTCAGAAACTTGATCATAGGTAAGGTGATAGGTGTTGGAAGTCGTGGTCCACATTCCCCAGAGGCAACTGTCTTCAAACTGGAGTAAGCCTTCCTTGCGTAAATTGTAAGCTTGGGGCGTTCCAGGGAGGGGAATAATGCTATAGCAAGAGATTTGAAATTCCAAATTGGGGTTAATTTCCATTAGTTCATCCACCAGTTCTAAGATTGCCTCCTCCAAACGGGCCAAGGCATCGTGATCATCATCAGGGAGACCGACAATAATGCCGTAGGCAATCACCGGCACACCCGTTCTGACTACAGCCTTCATTAACTCGCAATGCTCTTGCCACGGCAATAGCTTTTTATAGGCTTCCCGCCCGACAACGGGACGCTCCGCCGGAATATAGGCCAGCGGACAGCCGACTTTGCCATCCCAGCCAAACAGGGCGTCAATCAATTCTTCATCCGGCCGCAGGTCGGTGCTGTCATAGTTGCGCCCAGCCCCCAGCGTGGTTTTTCTCAGCTCCAGCCCATTTGGCCACATCAGCGTCACCCCCATCTGCCGCGCCCCATGGGTAATATCGAGAATCTCCTGTCGCCCCTCCGGGAAGAGGGCACGGGCCAGGAATTGATCAGACCCAATGTTAATCGATCGCGCCCCGGCCTCTTTCTGAATCGCCAACCATTTCAAGAAAGTCTCTGGAGACATTCTACGAAAGCCCGTGCCGTAGGTTGGGGTCATGCAAAAATCACAGGTGCGATCGCAGCCAATATCAGCGACGATGGAACCAACGGGTACAAACCCCTGGACATTGGGGACTGAGCCTAAACAGTCCCGGGCCACCTCTACGGAAGGGAGCGCCCATTCATCGGGGGTTTTTGCCTTGGTTTTGCGGGGATACTGCTTACCATCGGCAAAAATCACCCCGGTGAGGTCTTCCCGGGGTGGTCTACCCAGCACGTAGTCAAAAATTGGCCAGTTCGCCGCTCCAGATTTATCCTGCACTACGGCTGTGGCCCCCGCCTGCAAGTAGTGATGGGGTTCTGCAAAGGCATCAGAACCGCCCACCACCACCGGGCGCCCTCCCCTGGCCAGATGTTCAATCAGCATGCAACTGACCTGGCGATCTTGAGAGAAATTTACTGTTACCCCCCAGGCGTCAAAGGCGTGGGGATCGACTGCGGCAATCTGGCCCCCCACGTAGGTCTTGCGCAGGGTCATGCCCTTCCACTCCACTTCCCCAAACACCTCACTATAATTGGCATCCCTAAGGTTGACCAACTGGGCATCAAACCCTCCAGCTTGTAGGTCAGGAATCAAAACCTGCTTACTGATCAAGGAACGATGTCGATAGAGAGAGGTCCAGTTTTTACCCTCGGCATCGTACAGCCCAGTTGCGGGGACTTCAACTAATCCGATCGTAGGTGCGCGGTCAGGCACATATCCCATAACACTTGCTCCAGAAAAATGAGGTTGGTTAGGCACAGTAATGACAAAGGGGGGATTCAAATTTTTTCTACCATCCCCAAGTATTCGGTTCTCCCTTAAAGGGGCCAACAATATCCGCTGTAATCCAGCCGCCATAAAAGTCCCCCGACTGGGGGATTACCTGCTCATCATTGACGTAACAGGCATCCATAACCTTAGCAACAAAACCGTAGTATCCCTGAAGGGGCAGAAAATTAGGGGTCGGGTCAAAATATCGCCAGGCTGCTTGCAGAATTTGGTGATCGCCAATGTGGATATCGTAGTATTCGTAACGTCCCTTCCATTCACAGATGCCCCTCCTGGGATTCAAGCTTAAATATTCAAGCCGAATATCTTCAGGCGGGAAGTAATAGGCGGGAGGATGGCTAGTTTCTAAAACCCGTTTGCCCCGATCGGTTTCTGCTAAAACAATTCCTCGGCAAATCACCTTTAGATGCTTATGAGTATCCTCTAGAATGGCAGGGCGGGGATAATCCCAAACAGATTCTTGACCAGGTTTTGGCGGTATGGGATTTGGCTTCATGGCGTAATGTAAGTGCTGGGGTAAGTGTACTAGCGGCGGCAAAGAATGACCCCGAACCATTGCTTTGGATCAGTCCAGGTTTGTAGGGGAGAGAGGCCCTGGGCTTGCAAGTACCCCTGCATTTGCTCTAGGTTAAATTTGCGGGAAATCTCCGTGCGGATGCGTTCCCCCTCAGTCAACTCGATACTCAGATCAAGTTGCTTCAATTGCACTGACTGGGGTTGCCGACAGTGCAAATACATTTCAATCTGGCAATCGACAGGATTATAAATAGCCTGGTGGTGAAAGGCCTCCAGGTTAAAGTTGCCGATAAAGCGGCGATTCAAATGGGCCAGCATATTTAAATTGAAGGCCGCCGTCACCCCCTGGAGATCGGTGTAGGCCGCCTCCAGAATGGCGGTGTCTTTTTGCAGGTCAATGCCCAACAAAAAATAATCACCAGATGCTAGGACGGTGGTAATCTGGGCAAAAAACTGGTCACATTCTAGTGGGGTGAAGTTGCCCAGGCTGCTGCCCAAAAAGAACAACAGGCGCGGTGCCATAATCGGGGGCGGTAAGGCGGTTAGGGCTTGCTCGTAGGTGCCCACCAGGGCCTGCACCTGCAAGCTGGGATAGTCGGTGAGCAATTGGGCGGCGCTTTCTGCCAAGATGCCCGCACTCACATCAATGGGCTGATAATAGAGGGGATAGCCCTGGGCCTGGTAGGCGTCTAGCAACAGACGGGTTTTGGTGGAACTGCCACTGCCCAGTTCTACCAGTTCACAGGCTCCAGTCACCTGGGCGATCGCCGGGGCATAGTGCTGCAAAATCCAGGCTTCTGTGCGGGTGGGATAGTACTCTGGTAAGTCACAGATTTGTTCAAATAATTGGGAACCGCGATCGTCGTAAAAGTATTTTGCTGGCAATACCTTTGGAGATTGGGTCAACCCCTCAATCACGTCTTGCCCCTCCACGACGCTGGCCAACTGAGGGGAGTCGAGATAGATCGTCTGCAAACGGGCGTCTGGTGTATCAGGTGCTTTTTCAAAGGATAAAGGTGATGTGGATATCATGGACGGGATGGTATGAATGGGGTTAATTAAACTGGCCTAATTGCTGGCCAACTTCAAATTTTGCTTGTATTTTTCTGGAGTGGTTTCAATTTGAAAAACTGGCGTAGTTCAGATCAAATTTTTCCAGGACTTCTAAGAGCCTATCCGGAAACTGCTTCATAATTTCCACAATTCAATTACGGTGGTCATTGCCCACCCTACAGTTTGGGCATTCGGATAGACTCTAAGGCTGTATTCATTAAAGATAAAGATGGGGATGAAAGCGGACTTATTTGGATCCTAAGGCAAACTCGAATGCCCACCTTAAAAGTTCCTCCGTTAGTGTCGAATTTAACCGTTAAAAAGTCAACATTCTTTAGAGGCGATAATTTTAAGTTTTGTGTTAACGACTCAGAACAGTATCCGGCGATTAAAACCGCAGCTACACCAACAAAGTCCGCCGCCGCGGACTCAATAAACTCAAGGGTTTTAGTAACCTGTGTCGGCAGGTTTTCTTTGTATAGCCGCAACTTTAGTTGCCAGGGTGGCAAAAAGACTCTCTCACCTATTCTGAGCCCAGCAATTGCAACTGATAAAGGCTGGCATACAGCCCACCTTGACTGAGTAACTGTTCATGGCTACCCGATTCGACCAATTCCCCTCGTTTTAGCACCAAAATTCGATCGCAGTTGCGAATGGTCGAGAGGCGATGGGCGATGATAATCGCAGTGCGGCCTACCAGCAGATGTTCCAGCGCTTCTTGAATCAGAGCTTCGGTGCCCACATCCAGGCTGGCAGTGGCTTCATCTAAGACCAGAATGTGGGGGTCGCGAATGGCAGCCCGGGCAAAGGCCAGGAGTTGTTTTTGCCCACCAGATAGATTAGCACCCCGCTCTCGCAAGACGGTGTCGTAGCCCTGGGGTAATTGTTCAATCAAAGTCGCGACATTAGTCCGCTCTGCCGCCGACTGAATCTCTGCCATGGCATAGGTTTCGCCCAGGGTAATATTACTCTTGACATCGCCAGCAAACACAAACCCATCCTGTAAAATCACCCCCATGTGTCGTCGCAGCTCCTGTTGGGGAATGTCTCGAATATCCAGGCCGTCTACCAGAATGCGACCGTCTGAGGCTTCATAGAGGCGGGTAAGGAGACGAATGATTGAACTTTTACCCGCCCCGGTTGGCCCCACCAGTGCCACCTTTTCACCGGGGTGAATCGTAAAACTCAAATCTTTTAAGACATAATCACCGGGTTTGTAGCCAAACCAAACCTGCTCAAAGCGAATTTCGCCTCTCGCCCGCTGGGTAGACTGATGCAAGCTCTTTGGGGTTTCTGAATCTCGGATGTTGATCGGCTCAGCCATAATGTCGCTGACCCGCTCCACCGCAGTAAAGCCCGCCTGAATCGAGGTAAATTTTTCAGCAAACTGGCGCAGCGGGTCAAACAGCCGTTGGGCAAATAAAATAAAGGCTGACAGGGTACCAAAGCTGAGGCTTTTACCCATCACCAGCCAGCCGCCAACCCCCAAGACTCCGGCGATCGCCACCAGGGAGATCCATTCTAAAGTGGCAGAAATAGCAGAGTCATGAAAGATGGTGCGATCGAGTTGCTTGACGTAGCGCCGGTTAATTTGACGAAACTGATCCCCATTTAATGCTTCCCGCCGAAACAGTTGCACTACATTAATACCCACAATGTTTTCTTGCAGGGTGGCATTGAGGGCCGAAAGTTCTTCCCGGGCCCGGTAGTTGGCTTTGCGGTACTGCTGCTGAAAATAAATAATTAACACCGTCACAGGAATCAGCATCACCAGGAGTAGGGCGGCCAGTTGCCACTGCATCCAAAACATGGCAACCAGCAACACTAGAATAGAGACCAGATCCCCCAAAATGCCGATCGCCCCAGAAGAAAAGACATCCCCCAACGCTTCCACATCACTGGTGAGGCGGGTAATCAGGCGACCGACTGGGGTGCGATCGAAAAAGCTCATCGCCAGGGAAGTGACATGGTGAAACAAGTCTGTGCGAATATCCGCCGTAATTTGTTGCCCCACTTTTTGAACCAGGTAGCCCTGCAGGGTATCCAGAACTAACCGCACTACCAAGGTCACCAGCAGTAAGATCGTTAATAGACTGATGCCCTGTTCTAAAGGGATTTCCTTTAAGAAGGGCCAGAGTGTTTGTTCTTGCCGCAGCAAGGAAACCGCTTCCCCAATCAAGATCGGCTGCACTGCACCCCCGATCGCCGTGGGCACCAGCAGCAGCATGGCTACCCAAAAAATTCTTTTGTGCCGAGTTACATAGGGAAACAGGCGCTGAAATAAACGCCAGTCTGTCTCACGCTGACGGCGATCGGCGATCGGAGAAGTATCTGCCATAATCTTTTTTACACACGCCCCCCCACTGTAGCGTACTCCCAGGTGGCCTACTAAAGCAATTTTCTGACGACTGAGGTCCACCTGATTATGGATAACAATTGAGTTCGGCGGTCGTCGTAGGCGGTCCGCTGGAACGAAGGGTTAGGTGCTCTCGCTTAGATTGCAGCCGCACCCTCTACCGGCTATGATGTGTATAAATGCTTTCAGAAGTACACATCATGCGTACCAACATAGAGATTGATGACAAGCTTATGAAGGATACCCTTCGCGCCACCGGCTTGAAGACCAAGCGAGAGGTGGTGGAGCTTGGCTTGCGCACCCTGCTTCGGCTACGGCAGCAAGAAGAAATTCGGCGCTTCCGAGGCAAGCTAGATTGGGAAGGCGACCTTGATGCCATGAGGACGGACTAGTGATCCTGGTCGATTCGAGCGTATGGATCGATTACTTCCGGGGCACCGAGACACCCCAGTGCGAGCGGCTTGATGCCTTGCTGGGCGTCGAACCGCTTGCAATAGGCGACTTGATACTCGCTGAGGTACTCCAAGGCTTTA
>JBJTUO010000060.1:0-3500 GCA_046080785.1 Leptolyngbyaceae cyanobacterium
TCTGGATTGAAGTCCCTCTCCTTGGGGAGAGGGATTTAGGGTGAGGGCGGATTGAAGCCCAGGGAAAGGGCTTAAAGCCTGCAACATACCGGAAAAATATGTAGCTTGCTTCCCGTAAGGGTGGACGGACTGAGTAGTTACTCCTTCGTTTCTAAAGCGCTGACATCAGGAATATTCTTGTTAATAACTGCTGCATCTCCTTCGCTTGTTGCTGCCCAGCAGATTTTCGATCGCATATTCTACATTCCAACTTTAATCGCCGGTGCAGGCTTGTCAGTGGCTTATGCCCAGGAGCGTCCCGATCGCATATTCTACAATCCAATTACTATCTCAGAACCAGATCAGCAGTTCTTGGGCGGGGTGCAAAAAGCCCAACCCTGGAAATTCAGGACTGGCATGCAGCCCCTTGGGTCGTGCTTCCGACCTGGGTGTGATTTCTATAGATTATGAAATCGGTTGCACTCCTCGTTGTTTTAGATAGCAGCACACTCCTTCACTCATGTGCTTCAAATTTGGTTCAATTTTTCCGCCTAACAGTTCTTCTACAATGTGGGCAATGCCGCCCACTAAAAAGGCAGGGGCACCATGGATTTGTTTGGGGTCAATAATGAGTTTTCCCCGACTCTCAACTCGCGTGGCATCCCCTTCCGCAAGGAAACAATTTTTACCAACGCAGTGGACTGCTTCTGTAAAGGCATGGGTTTTAATTTGCCACTCCACCACAAAATCATCGGCATTCCAGGTGTTGTATTCAGTCCAAGACAACATATCTTCGCTGAGAAAGGCACGGGCTGCCACCGGAATCTCTCCCCCACCATGCCAGTCATTGACGCACCGAATTACCCCATCCTCCACTTGACGAGATTTTACCTCTACAGAGCGAATATTAGGCATGTAGGGGATCAGATCAAGCAAGCGATCGCGAAAGGTTGTATAGACCAAAGGGCGGGGAAAGGGAAGATAGGTATTAGCGTTGATTTTCATAGACCGGGGTAAGCAACCTATCACCAGCTTAGCTGGTTTGGTAGGAGATGGAGATGATTGCTCTAACTAATCAGTAATTCAACTAGCTTTTCTGTGATAGGGTAACCAGTTGTTTTTTCAAAATAAATAAACATGGGGCTGGGGTTAGCCTCTAAAAAGACATAATCGCCTTGCGGTGAACACCGCCAGTCAATCGCCGTCCATTCTAAATGGAGTTGTCGAGCAATTTCTAGACAGCTTTTATATACTCCATTTGGAAGGATTACAGGAATTAATTCAGCTTTTTCATCATTGCGAAAATCAACGGATGGGCTGCGAATTTCAGCTGTGTAAACAGATTGACCAATCACATAGCTGCGAATATTGGTACCAGCAATGTACTCTTGCACAGTCACAGGTGACAATTTTAGAGCCAGCTCCATACGCTCCAGTAAAAGGTGAGCATCAGTCACAAATTCTGTATGGGCCCCCCCAAAGACAGGCTTAAAGATACAACAGGGGCGTGTTTGCACAAATTGCTGGATCTTTCTGGCATCATTACTAATCAGGGTATCTGGAATTGGCACCCCTAGCCTTTTAACTGCCGCAAGTTGCAAAGGCTTTTCTCGATGAAACTGATAGGCACGCCAAGAGTTGACCCATCGAGTTGGGCAGGCTTGAATCAAAGAGCGAAGGGCACAGAGACTATCACTAATGGCTATCTGCTGTTGCTGATGGTCTTTCAGTGCTGGCAAAAAGGGGTCTCTAAACTGCCGCCAATAAACGCTATGAATCTCTGAAAAGAGTAATTCGCGCTCGCCTGGTAAAACAATAGAACCCTGCTGGGAATGGGGTTCCCAGGAGAGTTGCATCTGTGTTGGGAAGTCACCCGTATCCCAAAAATTAACTTCAACCCCCGCACTCTGGAGGGCTTGGTGCATGTGGGCAGCATGGGCATCAGAAGCGTTGCCCAGGAGCAGAACCTGTGTCATCGGCAACCTCACTCTCCTCAGGCGTCAAAATATTGGATTGTTAAAAGCAAATTCCTGGTAAGGTCTAACCTTCTTCCCCAAGCGCAAGGGTAGTTGCCTGGGGAGGATCAAGAAAATTGGGAAGATCAAAACTACCGCCTTCTTCTCCAACTGCCAAGGTGGTCGCAGTGCCTGGTGGCTTCGGGAAAATAGGCCAACCCCCGCCTTCTTCCCCAATTGCGAGGGTGGTCGCAAGCAGACCGCCTCTCTTTTGTTGAGCCAATTCTTCGTCCAAGACTTCTTCAAACTCTAAGTTTTGAGTTAGAAGTTCATCTAATTTTAAGCTAAACGGGTGGCGTAACATAGCTTTACCTCCATCGTCATATTGGATGAGTTTTGACTTTTGAATCATCAAGGAGCTTTACTTTGACAATACAAAGTTTTTATTGGAAATACAGGTCATTTTGACCAATATTTCAATCCCTAATGTTCAAGGTGCCCACCTCAGGATCATGCTGCCGCACCGCTTAAATCGAATAGTAGAGAGGAAAGGACTTGGCTTCTTTGGGTTTAACATACACCCGTTGCTGCGGTTCCAACTTCAGTTGATCAAAGCGCTCGCGGCTGAGATGGGCCGTTACCACCTGACCATCATCCAGAGTCAGTTCTGCCTGAATCTCCCACCCTAAATGAATCAGACGACTGACCCGCGCCCCAACAAAACTGTCATTGGGCTGGGTGTCAACCAGTACGTCTTGGGGCCGTAAAAACACTTCTGGGTGTACCGGATCAAAGCCACTGTCTTGAAAGATGCGAGACGAACTGGGTAACACGTTAACTGGGCCAATAAAGCTCATGACAAAAGCACTGGCAGGGTGGTCATAAATTTCAGCCGGACTGCCAATCTGTTCTACTTTGCCCCTGTTCATGACCACAATTTCGTCGGCCACTTCCATCGCTTCTTCCTGGTCGTGGGTGACAAAGACGGTAGTGACATGTACCTCATCATGAAGACGGCGCAACCAGGCCCGCAAATCTTTACGCACTTTGGCATCCAGAGCGCCAAAGGGCTCATCCAACAACAAGACTTTAGGCTCCACAGCCAAGGCACGGGCCAGGGCCACCCGTTGCCGCTGCCCGCCAGAGAGTTGAGACGGGTAGCGATCGCCCAGGCCATCCAGTTGCACCAGTTGCAGCAACTCCTGCACCCGTGCTTTCACTTTAGCGGCGGGCACTTTCCGCAACTCCAGAGAAAAGGCAATATTTTTGCGAACAGTCAGATGTTTAAACAGGGCGTAATGCTGAAACACGAAGCCAATATTACGATCTTGCACACTGCGATGGGTGGCATCTTCTCCTGTAAGCCAGATTCGGCCTGAGTCGGGTGCTTCCAGTCCGGAAATTAATCGCAGCAGGGTTGATTTACCAGAACCAGAGGGGCCTAAAAGTGCAACGAGAGAACCACTTTTAATTTCTAAACTGACATGATCGACCGCGTGAAAGTCGCCAAATTGTTTAGATACATCTTCAACGATGATGCCCACAGATCACTACCTCGACTTACAG
>JBJTUO010000061.1:0-2525 GCA_046080785.1 Leptolyngbyaceae cyanobacterium
TAGAGACATTGCGACAAATTACCGTCAAACTATAGGCGTTGCCTACTCTGCAATGCCATGAAGACTCTATCTAAACAAAAACAAAAGGAACTCGATGCCCATCTGAAAGCGATTTCCGACATTTTATTCCATAACAGTGACGCAGAAAAGATCCAAACCTTTGAAGAACTGGAACTAGAGATTCGAGATCACGTGCTAACCACGGTAGGGCCAGCCATGCTCAAAAATTTTCAACAAATCTCTGCCCAAACACCTCAGGTCGAACCAGAACCCTAACCAGTTGCGTGGGAGCCGTGACGATTAGTAGTAAGCAGGCTAAAGCTCTGAAGTTGCCCCCCAGCACGCCCTGGAGCCCGATGATGGAAAAGTGTGGTCTAAGAACCTGCGCCCAGGTCTCCTATCAGCAGGCAGAGGAACAGATCTATATGCTAACCGGTATCCGAATGGGGCACAGTACCCTACACCGCCTAGTGAATCGGACGACCATCCCCTTGGCAGAGAGTGAAACGACTTCCAGCCACGTCAGCATTGACGGGGGCAAGATACGTCTGAGGGTCGAGACCGATGACGCGGAGGCAAAGAGCAGTTGGAAAGATTACAAGGCGGTGAGCTTAAGTAACGGTGTCTATGAGGCCTTCTTTCAAGACAACACGGCCTTACAGACCTGGAGCACAGCTCAACCCTTGGAGGCTCAATGTATCCTGCTCGGCGATGGCCATGACGGTGTGTGGAATATTGCTCAAACCTTTGGTGGCGAACAAGTTCAGAAGCGCATTGAAGTGCTGGACTGGTTCCATTTAATGGAAAACCTATACAAGGTCCAGATGTTGGGCTCTGAGCACAGGGTATTACGCCGCCATTTGTGGCACGGTGAAGTAGAGCAGGTATGGCCCATTTTGAAGAGAATGCGGACCTACCAAGCTGATTGCTTCCGACGCTATTTAGAGAAACATCGTCATCGGTTACCCAACTATAGAGCCTATCAAACGGAGGGATTGTGTATTGGCTCAGGAGATGTTGAGTCGCTCGTCAAGCAGATCGGTGAACGGGTTAAAATCACTGGAGCCCGATGGAAGACCGAGAATGCCCCTCAAATTTTGAGGTTACGCACAGCCTATCTGAATCGCTCTCCCATACTGAGTATTTGTGCTTAGCGAAAAACTGGGATGCTCCCCATGACTCTTTAGTGAAGTGTGTATTGAGGGTAAGTCTAAGCCTGGCAATCCAGGATGAATACCAATACTAAAAAGAAATATACCAAAGGTGGTTAAAAATCCCAGGCTAAGAATTTTTATGCTACGTGTGAAGACTCGCCAACGGTGGGACTGGGGATCATAAAAGACAGGTAGATTGACTTGCGACTCCATAAAATATGAATAAATTACATTCTAAGTATATATAAAGTAAGGGGCGTATCTAGCGGTTGGGGGACTGACAAGACCTTGGCTTACGGCGGCTCAAACCGCTACTATCGCCATACATCCTTCACTTCAGTGATGACTCCAGCATGCGTCGAAACCGTTTGAAGCAGGTCTGCAATTTATCCCAATCTAAGGTGACGCCCTATCCCCTCCGGGATGCTTCGCGAACGACAGGCTCAGGGCGAGCGGTTTTCTGCGCCTTCGGGCTGAGCTTGTCGTTGGCCTAGCCTCTGCAAAGCAGATAGCCCATTACTGACCCAACTTGTCTCGGGTCAAGTTGACACCCCTTTTGGTTCCATCAGCTACTCAGAAGCAGAAGTACGAGCCTAAGGTCTATGCGCGAAGAGCCGCGCGCCGCTGCAATAGGTTATGTTAGGTGCCCCACCGTAGCAGCCGTGTTCACGGCCGCTGCTGGTTGTCTCCCGCGGCCCGCTCGACTAGTACCGGCTCCCAAGCATCTGATCTGCCAATCCGTGAACTGGTGAAGCAAATCAATCGCCACTGATTCTTCGGTGGGCTCACCGTAGAACTCGGAGAGCCCCATACATCCGAGCCCAATGGCCGATACCGAAATCCCTGATTGCCCAAGATGGCGTACCAACATGGCCTTTCTCTTGCTCCTCGTTTTAGACGTGGCCCCTCGGTTCTAATCTGGTGCCTAACGACTAAGATGAGCGGTGATGACCATACTGAAACGGAGCAAGAAACTGATATTCGCCGCTCCATCGACTTGTTAGCTGGCTTTGCTAGAGATACAAAACTGTTCGTAAACCCTCATCTATCTCCTCCTGCAAGTAGTCTGGTAGCGAACCAATACGCTCAACCAAAAACGTCTTATCGATCGTGAAAATTTGAGAGACATTTACAACGGAATCTCTCGACAAACCTGATACCCCACGCGGTAATAGTACATTGCCTGGTGCTTCCGCTAACCGAATATTTGAAGTGATGATAACAACGATAACTATGATGTACCCCGGAAACTGTACAGGGAAATAAGATAGAGTCGCTGCCCAGCAATTCAGTAGCCATACGGAGATTAACAGGGAAATGCAGCGCAAGCGACATGGTGCGGACTTCAAGGCTAAGGTGGCTCTAGAGGCC